>NZ_JBFBEK010000040.1:0-62050 GCF_040683715.1 Streptomyces sp. NPDC093260 | reverse complement strand
TCGAAGACGAGGCGTTCAGGCCGACCGGCGGGGGGCCGGGGCGGGCCCCCCCCGCCCCCCCCCCGCCGCTCGCTCATCGACGCGGCAGCAGCAGGGCCGCGCCGAGCGCGTTGGCCGCCAGCAGAGCGGCGGCCAGCAGCAGGCTCTCCCGCATGCCCGGCATGAAGTTCCCGGCGAGGAGCGCGCCGAACACGGCGATGCTGAGCGCTCCGCCCGTCTGGCGGCTGGTGTTGAGCATCGCCGCCGCCGTGCCGGCTCGTTCGGCGGCGACGCTGTCGAGCATCAGGGAGGTCAGCGCCGGCATCGCGAGAGAGCCGCCGATGCCCAGCGGCACCATGGGCAGGGCGATCAGCCACCACGGTGTGCCGGCGCCGACGGCGGCCAGACCGCAGCAGCCAGCCATGCCGACCAGCAGCCCCGCGACGATCACCGCGCGCGGGCCGTAGCGGGCGACGGCCCGCGGCGAGAAGTAGTTGAAGTGGGCGGTGATGACGGCCATCGGGACGAACATCAGCCCGGCCGAGAACGCCGACTGCCCCCGCTGCTCCTGGAAGAACAGGCTCAGTACGAACACCCCGCCGTAGAAGGCTGCGTTGCAGGCGAAACCCGCGACGACCGGCACGCTCACGCCGCGTTGCCGGAACAGCTCCAGCGGCAGCATGGGAGCGCGCCGCCGTGCTTCGACGGCCACGAAGCCGGCTCCGGCCAGCACGGCGGTCCCGGCCGCGGCCAGGACGGTCGCGGTGAACCCGTCGTGACCGCCCTCGATCACGGCGAAGGTCAGCGCGGCCAGCGTCACGACCGCCGTCAGCTGCCCCGGCGGGTCGAACACGGCGGGGTGACGCGGGGAGGGCGCCGCCCGCAGCAGGATCAGGAAGCCGGCGAGCCCGGCGGGCACATTCAGGAAGAACACCGCACGCCAGCTCCACTCCGTGGTGAGCAGCCCGCCCAGGAGGGGCCCCGCGGCGATGGCGACCGCGCCGCCCACCGTCCACAGGGCGATCCCGCGCGCCCGCGCCTGCGGGTCGGGGAACGCCTGGCGGATCAGGGCCAGCGAGGTGGGCACCATCACGGCGGCCGCGCTCCCCTGCACCACGCGCGCCGCCGTCAGCGCCCCGAGAGCCGGCGCCACACCGCACGCCAGCGAGGCGAGGGTGAACACGGCGAGCCCCCAGCCGTACGCGCGGCGCGCCCCGACCGCGTCCGACAGCGCGCCCGCGGAGAGCATCAGCGCCGCGAACATGAGGGTGTAGCTGTCGGCGACCCATTGCAGGCCCGACAGGGACCCGCCGAGATCGTCTCCGACGGCGGGCAGCGCCACGTTGACGCCGGAGACGTCGAGTGTGATCACGAAGAAGCCGAGGACGGCGGCGACCAGGGCCGCGGTGGTCGAACCGGTCGCACCCGGGCCGCTCCGGACCCGCTGACCGCTGGTCGGTCCGGCGTCTTGCCCGGATCGCGTCAAGCTCATCGTGCACTGCTCCTCACTGCGCCGCCCCCTGTCCGGTACAGGGGGTCGGCGCGGACGACGGAAGGACGGAATGACCAGGTGGGCAACAGCCTCCCCGGTGCGTGCGGCCCCCGGCAGACCGCGCTGTGCGGGGGAAGGATGTTCCTGGTTGTGATACGGCCCCCCTGGCGGCGGGACCGTTTGGGACAATGGGCAGATGAGTGAAGGAACGGAGTTAGGACGCTTTCTGCGCGCTCGGCGGGGCCAGGTCCGGCCGGAGGACGTGGGACTGCCGACCGGCACCGGCATCCGCCGCACTCCGGGACTGCGCCGCGAGGAGCTGGCGACACTGGCCGGGGTCAGCGTCGACTACTACACGCGTCTGGAGCGCGGTCGTGAGACACGGCCGTCTCCCGCCGTCGTCACCGCGCTCGGCAAGGCGCTGCGCCTGTCCGGTGACGCTCTGCAACGGCTGCACGAGCTGGTGGCGCTCGCGGCGGGGCAGGCTCCGGCACGGTCCACCGATCCGGCGCACACCGTGCGGGAGTCGGTCCGCGTCCTGCTGGAGACGCTGCGCCCGGCGCCGGCGTACGTCGTCAGCCGCGTCAACGGCCTGCTGGCCGCCAACCGGCCGGGGCTGCGTCTCTTCCCCGGCATCACGGACTGGCCGCCGGAGCGCCGCAACATCACCCGCTACATGTTCCTGCACCCCATGGGGCGCAAGCTGTACCGCGACTGGGAGCAGATGGCGGCCCACAGCGCCGCCCACCTGCGTGCGATGGCGGGCGCCGACCCGGACATGCCGGAGCTGGCCCAGCTGGTGGGCGAACTGGTCGTCAAGAGCCCGGAGTTCGCCCGCCTGTGGGAGCGGTACGACGTCCAGGCGCGAAGCGGCGGCGAGAAGCACTTCCGGCACCCGGAAGTCGGGTCGATGTGCCTGCACTTCGAGGTGATGGCGATCTTCCGCACGGACGGCCAGCGTCTCGTGACGTACCAGGCGATGCCCGGCACCCCGGATCACGACGCCATGCTCCTGCTGGACATGGCCAGCCCCAGGGAGGCGGCGTACTCCGAGCAACCCGGGCGATGACGTCGGCGGCATCGCGGTGACGCTCACCTGTCCAGCACGATGTGGTAGGTCTCGTGCGGGGTCTGGATGTCATTGCAGGTCAGTTCGCCGGTGGCACCGCGGTAGGCGCCGGTGCCACCGGTGACGGCCATCCGCACCGTGTCGCTGCCCTTGGTCCACAGGGACTGCGCGGTGAGCTGCCCGTCCGGCAGCCGCACGGACAGGACGCAGTTCGTGGTGATCTTCGCGCCGTCCAGCTTGGTCACCTGGCAGGAGCTGCCGTCCTCGCCGACCTGCCTGCCGTCGCGGAACAGCTTGTCGGCGTAGACGAACTCGTCTCCGACGCTCAGACCGGGGGTGCCCACATCGGTCTGCACGACGCCGTCGTTGCCTATGGCCAGATCGATGGTCGTGCGGGATGTGGCCTGGGCGGGAACGGTCAGCACACAGGACGCTCCCAGGGCCAGTACGGCGGCGCCGACAGCGCCGAGCAGGGCGAACTTGCGCTTGGTCATGTGAAACACTCCTGGGTCAGGCACCGCCCCACGCGGTGCTGTGCTCGTCTTGGAAGGGGTCGTCGGCGGCGAACCCCGCGGCGCGCCGCAGGGCCCCCGTCTCGATCAGGCGGCTCACCGCCGTGATGTCCTCGTCCAGCCGGCGGTCGTGGGAGACGAAGGCGCTGTGCTCCCTGATCAGCGCGTGCACCGCCCGAACGGCCGGTGCCGCCCGGTCGACGCCGCGCAGTTCGATCGCCTGGGCCAGGGCGAGCAGGTGAATGGCGGCCACGTCGCGAACCAGGCCGTTGACGGTGCGTGCGTCACGCGCCGAGATGGTGCCCATGCTGACGATGTCCTGGTTGTGCGACTCGGTCGAGCGTGAGAACACCGACGCCGGTCCCGTCTGTTTGAGGGCCTCGGCGGTGACGGCCGAGGCCGCTATCTGCATGCCCTTGAACCCGTGGTGCAGGCCCGCCTCGGGGTCGTCGCCGCCGCGTGCGACCACGAGGTTGGGCGGCAGCCCCTCGTTGAACTTCTCGTCCACCACGAGTGCCAGCTGGCGGTCGAGCAGGTTGGCGAGATTGGCCACAGCGGTCTTCAGGCTGTCCATGGCCTGCCCGACATGGCCCGCGTAGAAGTTGCCACCGAGGTGGAGGCCAGACTCCTCGACGTCGAAGAGGGGGTTGTCACTGGCGGAGTTGATCTCGGTGCCGAGCCAGTCCTCCGCCCAGTCGAGGGTGTCGTGGACGATCCCGATGATCTGCGGGGCGCAGCGTACCGAGTACTTGTCCTGGATGCGCTCGTTGAGCTGGAGGTAGCCGCGCCCGGCCAGTCTGCGGCGGCGCATGAGGATGTCGTCGAAGGACGTGGCCAGCCGCGATCCGGACAGCAGGGTGCGGACGGTCGCGGCGGCCCGGACCTGGCCGGGGTGGGGTTTGTTCTCGTGGATGAAGGGGTGCAGCGCGGACGCGTTGCCGTGCAGCGCTTCCAGCGTCATGGCCGTCGCGAGTTCGGCGGTGAAGGCCAGTTCCCGGGCGTCCGCGGCGGCCAGGACGGCGTAGGCGGTGGCGAAGGCGGTCCCGTTGACCAGTGCGATGCCCTCCTTGGGCGCGAGCCGCAGCGGCTCCATGCCCTCGTCGCGCAGGGCGTCGAGTGCCGGACGTACGGTGCCGCGGTGCAGCACCTGTCCTTCGCCGATCAGTGCCGCGGCCAGGTAGCACAGCGGTACGAGATCGCCGCTGGCGCCGACCGAGCCGCGTTCCGGGATCAGGGGCAGGACGTCCCGTTCCAGGCACTGCAGGAGCGTGGACACCGCCTCCGGCCGGATCGCCGAGACTCCCCTGGCCAGCGCGTTGGCCCTGATGAGCATCGCCGCCCGGGCGACGGCCGGCACGGCGGCCGGCCCCACACCGTTGAGGTGGTAGAGCACCAGGTTGCGCTGGAGCTCGTGGGCCTTGTCCGGCGAGATCTGCCGGCCGCAGCTGTCCCCGAACCCCGTGGTCACGGCGTAGATGGGGATCTCCTGAGCGAGCAGCGTCTCCTTGAGTCCGACGGAGGCGTGCATCCGCTTGACGGCCGCTTCGCCGAGCACCACCCGTGTCCTGCCGCCGTCACGGCGCGCGACCGCGGCGACCGCGCGGGGCGACAGGTCTGTTCCGTCGATCTCGAGGTGCCGGACCGTGGGGGCGTGCGCCATCGGTACTGTTCCTCTCCGCAGTCGGGGAGGCGTCCCTAGTAGACGCCCTCGATCATCTTCTGGCCGTCCACCTCGGCGACGGGGTGGATGTTCCGCAGGGAGTCCCCGGCGCCCGTGGGGCTCGGCACCCGTGTGGCCAGGTCCCGTTCCAGGCTGTTGGGCACCAGTCCGTACTCGGTGAGGTAGTTCATCACCACGGCCCCTTCCGACCCGTACGGGACCGGCGTACCGGTGGCGGGATCCACCACCCGGTAGAGGACGTAGGGGGCGTACGAGTCGAACACCGTCTCCCCCGTGCCCTCCGGGTCGGGACGCTGGACCGTGCCGCTGAGCACGGAGGTGCTGCCGTACGACCCCCTGAACCGCACCTTGGGGAAGAACTCCGTGGACAGGTAGTCCAGGGTGTCGGGGTCCATGTGCGCTCCGGTCCAGAGCACCAGGCGCACCTTCTCCTGTATCAGCGCGCGGACCGCGGCCCGTTCGGCCATGCGGGTGAGCAGCGGAGGCGTGGTGATCAGGAAGGCGATGTCCTGGGACCTCAGGACCAGTTCGGCCTGGTCGACGAGGTGTTCGACGTACGCGGCGGCGCCGGCGGTGTCACCGGCGGCCACGAGGCGCTTCACCCAGCGCGGGTCCAGGTCGATGGAGAACCGGACACCGCCCCTGGCCTGTGCGATCCGCCGGGAGTACTCACCGAGCATGTGGGGACCGCTGGGCGCCACGGCCAGGGTGTGCCCCGTGCCGTCGTCGGGGTAGTGGGAGTTCTCCCACTCCATGTACCGGTCGAACCAGCCCTCGAACATCACGAAGCGTTTGGGCGCCCCCGTGGTGCCGCCGCTCTCGTACACGGCGAACACCTTCTCGGTCGCGTCCAGGCCGCGGGGGATGAGGTCCTCGACGGGGACGTCGCGGAGGTCGTCCACGAGGTTGGGGAACTTCAGCAGGTCGTCGACGCACCGCACGTCCTGGACGGGGTCGAAGCCCAGCCGGTCGCGGCGCTGGAGCCAGTACCGGGAGCCGGTCGCCGGGTCGAAGTGCCAGCGCATCATGGCGCGGACGTGCGCGTCGGCCTGTTCGCGCGCGTTCATGGTGGGTCACCGTGCTTTCTCGGTCGTGGTCGGGTGTCGGTGGGCGGTGGTGGCCGGGGCGTCAGGCGCCGGGGTGAGCACCGCCGTTGACCTGGAGGATCTGCGAGGTGATGTAGCCGCCGGGCCGCGTACACAGGTAGAAGCCGAGTTCCGCGATGTCCACGGGGTCGCCCGCGCGGCCCAGAGCGGTCTGGCGGACCAGCATCGCCTCCCGGGCCTCGGGGAGGCCGTCGCCGAAGAGGTCGGTGCCGGCCACGTAACCCGGTGCGACGGCGTTGACGTTGATGTCCCGTGGTCCCAGGCGTGTCGCCAGGAGGTGGACGTACGAGTGGAGGGCGGCCTTCGCGGCGCCGTAGCCGCCCGTGCCGCCCGATCCCCGGTAGGCGGCGATGGAACTGTAGAGGACGATGCCGCCGCCGTCGGCCATCAGGGGGACCAGTGACTCCACGGCGACGACGGCCGTCAGGACGTTCGAGCGGTACGCGTCACGCCACTCCGTGAGGACCGGCTCCACGTCGCCGGCGTCCGTGCCCGGCGACTGCGGCACCGCACCCGCGCAGCACAGCAGTCCGCTCACGGGCAGTCCCGTCGACGTGACGCGGTCGCGCAGGACGTCCGCCGAGCCGGGGTCGGCCATGTCGAGCGCGAGCGGCTCGACATCGGCGCCCGGCACGCTCGCCTCGATCTCCTCCAGCGCGCGGGTGAGCCGTTTCTCCTGCCGGGCGATCAGGAGCACCTTGTCGTCGTTCTCGGCGAACCGCTTCGTCGTCGCCTTGCCGATGCCGGCGCTCGCGCCGGTCACCACGATCAGCCTGGACAGAGTGAACCCTCCAATGACGTGTGGTCGAAAGGTGTGCTGGGGTCAGTGCGCCGGCCGCAGCGTCGCGAGCAGGGCGGCCCGGTCCGGTTTGCCGCTGACGGTCCTCGGTACGGCCGCCAGGTCCACGAGCCGCGACGGACTGGGGAAGTCCCGTAGCGCGGCCCGGACGTCCGACTCGTCCACCCCGTTGTGCCGGCCGGACCAGAAGACCGCGTAGCCCTCCCCGGCGAGCGGGTCGCCGGTCAGCGGCAGCGCGACGCAGTCCGCGTGCGGCAGGCGGGCTCTCAACCGCTCCTCCACGCGCGTCAGATGGACCTTGACGCCGTTCACCTTGATCAAGGAGCTGCTGCGGCCGACGAGCCGGAAGGTCCGGTCACCGGTGAACTCGACGAGGTCGCCGGTGGCCCAGCGGGCGGGCGGGCGGGTCCCGCCCTCCGGACGGGCCAGCCGGGGGCTGCGGACGACCAGTTCCCGCGCGCGTTCCTGCGGGGCGCCGGCGTCCCGCAGCAGGGTCACGTCGGGCAGGGCCCGCCAGGGAGCCGCGACGCTTCCCTCGGGGGCCACCGGCCGGTGGGCGATGCCCCCGGTCTCCGTCGATCCGAGGAGTTCGAAGGCCCGCAGCAGGGGGGCTGCCCGGCGGACGAGCCGGTGGGCCGCCGGCGGCGGTGCCGCCGCGCTGTGCAGGGCGACGACCGAGCGGGCGCGCTCGAGCGCCGGCCGCCCGCGGTGCAGAAGGCTCCAGGCCATCGGGACGCAGACGACCAGGACCCGTGCGCCGGAGCGGATCGGCAGGGGCGCGAACGGATCCGTCCACGCATGGTGGACGGGGATGCCCGCCGTGCGCGGCAGCCACTGGCCGAACAGAGCGCCGAAGAGGTGCTGCGGAGGTGCGTAGGTGATCACCTGGTCCACCGGCCCGACGAGGTGGGTGCCGATCAGCTCCACCTCACGCTCCATCTGCCGGGGCAGCCGGAACCAGCGGCGCGCGGCTCCCGTGCTGCCGGACGTGTCGAAGGGCACCTCGTCCGACCCGGCTCCTCGTCCCGCGGCACGGGTCGCCGTCCCCGTCATGCCGCCTGGTCCTCGGCGCACTCGCGCACGTAGGCGGCGGTCCGGTCGAGCGTACTGAACCAGTAGCGGACGTCGTCGCCCACGAAGTCGACCTCGATGCCGAACTCGCCTTCCACGGCGGTGACGTACTCGAGGGCCGCCAGGCTGTCGAAGCCCGGCAGCGCGCCGGACAGGTCCGCGTCCGCGGGCAGCGCGCGGGCGGCGTCGCCGAAACGCTTCTGGAGGAGGGCGCGGACGCGGGCCTGGATGTCGGTCTGGTCAGGGGCGGGCATGCTGGAGTCCTTTCTGCTGGTCGCGGCCGGCCGGTGCCGGACCGGCGCTGGTCATGGAGCCTTCTTGCAGGTAGAACACGTGGTCGGGCCGCGTGGGCCGGAAGTGGACCGTCAGATGGCGGGCGTCCGGGTCGACGCCGAGCGCCTGCGCGATCTCCTCGGCGAGTCGGGCCCGGTAGTCGTGGTCGCGGTCGGGATGGACGTGGCACACGACGGACGCCCAGCGGGCCGTCCGTTCGGGGCCGGTGTCGTCCTCGTAGGTCGTCAGCGGCATGCCGCCGGCGAAGTACGCCATGGGTTCGGCGGTCCGGAAGCAGACCACGACGTGTGCGGGGTCCGAACCGCGTGCCGCCATGAACCGGGTGAGGCGCAGCGCGGCCCTGAGACGGGTGGAGGGGGTCAGCGGATTGCTGGTCACTTCGACGGTCGGCAAGGCCGTGTGCCTTTCAGGAGAGGGCCAGCGGCGGCAGGGGGTGCCGTTCGGGAGCCAGGCGCAGTTCGAGTCGCCGTCCCAGGCAGTCGGCGAGCGGGCCGCCGCACGTCGGCATCAGGGGGGTCCATGCGAACCCGGCGTCGGCTGTGCGCACGCTGTCCAGGAAGCGCGTCAGGTGGCCGGCGTCCCACTCGATGCCGAACGTGTCGGCCGTCAGCACGGCTTCGTAGGTGCTCAGCAGGTCCGGGACCCGGTTGCCCGTGTCCGCGTATCCGCCGCCGCGCACCCGGTGCCGGTCCAGTGCCGCACGGACGTGGTCGCCGTCGGCGCCGCCCGCCCGCCGTAGCGCCCGCAGGGCCTGCAAGGTGGCCCGCAGGGTGGGCCGTCCGCCGGGCACGTTGGCGTACTCGCCGGGAGCCGTCTCGCAGGTGGCCACGTACGCGGCGATGCCGCGCAGGGAGCCGGCGACGTCGCTCCCGCCGTTGCCGTGGAGGATCTCGGCGGCCGAGCAGGTCGACACCATGTCGGAGGCGCGGCCCTCCCAGTAGCCGAAACCTCCGTCGGGGTTCTGGATGGCGCCGGTGAGCCAGTGCGCGATCCTGGTGCGGGCCGGGGCGTCGTCCGCGAAGGCTCCGGCCGACAGGGCCCACAGGGTGCACCGCACCTCGCTCCCCCGTCCGGGCATGTACATGATGCCGTCCTCGTTGGGCAGCATGCAGCTCTCGGTCCAGTCCAGGGCCTGATGGGCGGCGGTGCCCGACAGGCGGCCGGCCAGCAGGTGCGCGGAGGTGGTGAGGACGTCCGAGGCGAGTTCGGGTGTGCGGTACGTGAAGCCGCCGTGTGCCGTGCGGAAGGTCAGGAGCGTGCCGACCACCCGGTCGGCGACGTCGTCGAGTGGGGCACCGAGCTCCCGCAGGGCTCCGACCGCGCAGAACGCGGCCCACACGTCCGTCACGGGATAGCCGGGCCACCGGGTGAAGGAACCGCCGGGGAGCAGCCGGGCCCGGATCCAGGCGACGCAGCCCTCGCGGTCCCGTGGAGCCTCACCGAGGCGGCTCAGGGCGCTGACGGCCCGGAACGTCGCCCACAGGCAGTCGGTCCCGTCACCCGCCTGGAAGGTGAACCCGCCGGCCGGGCTCTGCCGGTCCTTGAGCCAGTTCACCAGCCGCTCGCGGTCCCACGGCAGCGGACCGCGTCCGCCCGTGGCCGTGCTCCAGGCGGTGACGGCGTAGTAGCAGGCTCGCGCGTCCGAGGCGCCGTCCTTGGCGTGGGCGGGGCTCCAGGCCAGTCCGCCGTCCTCGGCCTGCAGCGCGGCCAGCCAGCCGGACAGCCCCTCCGGCGGGCGCTCGCCGTAGATCTCCACCAGGGTGCGCACCGCGTAGTAGGTGGCCCACGCGTCCGACGCCTGGCCGGGTGTCATGGCGAACCCGCCGTCCGCGTTCGCGGTGCTGCGCACCCAGTCGGTACTCGGCGCGCGCAGCGTGCCGCGGCTGCCCTCGGGCAGGTCGGCCAGGGCCTGCGTGCAGTAGTACGTCGCCCAGGCGTCGGAGCTCATGCCCGCCGACCACGCGAATCCGCCGTCGGCGTTCTGCCGGGAGGCCAGGAACGAGGCGACGGCCCCGGGTGAGGGCAGGTCGCCGGTGCGGCCGAGCCAGGCGAGGGTGCGCACGGCCGCATAGGTGCACCACAGGTCGGACTCACCGGAGACGGTGCCGGACGACTGCCGCAGCGTGTCGTACGTCATGCCGGCACCCCCTCGGTGACGACGCGGAAGTTGGAGCGCTTCCAGCTCTTCTGCGAACCACCGCTCTTCGTCGTGGCGGGCAGCCGGTTGACGAACCGGACCTCGTCCCAGCGGAAGCCGAGGCGTTCGCCCGTACGCCGCTGGATCAGGTCGTTCTTCGCGGTCTCGGCGTCCCGGTCGGTGCCCGGGTCCCGCTCCAGCAGCAGCCTGGCCCACGTCCCGTCCTCGGCGATCTCGATCAGGTAGCCCATGACGTCGCGGTTCGCGTAGACGACGCTCTCCAGGTCGCGGGTGCGCACCCGGCTGCCCTTGATCTCCGTTCCGTCGGTGCCGCGGCCGTGGACGGTCACCACCGGCGCGTCGTCACCGCAGGGGCAGCCGCCGGACAGGGACACCTCGTCGCCCATGTCGAGGCGCAGCAGGGGGCGGGCGTCGTTGTTGAGCGGGGTGACGACGAGCCGGCCCTCGCGCCCCGCCTCGGCGGGCACGATGCCGTTCCCGTCGGCGACCTCGAAGTAGTTGGCGCCGCGCAGCAGGTGCAGCCGGTCCTGAACGCAGCAGGCGGCCAACGTGCCGCTCTCCGTGCTGCCGTAGCTCGCGTCGTACGCACGCGCGTTCCACCACTGGCCGGCCATCGCGCGCAGCTCGGGGGTGCTGACCTCGCCCAGCAGCATGAGGAGTTCGACGGACTCGCGCATCCGGGACAGCAGACCGCGCCGCTTGAGGACCTGGGAGAACTCCAGCAGCACGCCGGGCGCCACGAACAGCGCCGTCGGCCGGAGCACCTCCCACAGTCCGATGATGCGGTCCCAGTCGGAGATGCCCGTGGTGTACGGGTACGCCTTGGCGTGGGGCACGCCGAGGAACTCGCAGACGCCGACCATGAGGTCGGCCACCGGCACGATGTCCGACGGCAGCAGGATCAGCGCGCGGTGACCGCCGTCCGTCAGCAGCGTGCGCCAGGCCTCGGCGACGGAGACGGTGTTGGCGATCATGTCCCGGGCCGTGCGGGGCGTGGGCGTGGGCACGCCGGTCGTGCCCGTGGTCTGGTAGTACTTCAGGCCCGCGTCCACCGGCACCCGCAGGTAGTCAAGCGGCCGGGCCTTGAGGTCGTCCTTGGACGTGGCCGGCAGGTCGCAGAACGCCCTCATCGAGAACGCGCCGAGCGAGGCGTAGGCGGAGGTGTGCCGGGCGCGGTCCCAGACCTCGTCCAGCTTGGACGTGTAGTAGGCCTCGTCGGAGGGGGAGGCTCGACGGCGCGCGATCACCTCCTGCTGTATGCGCTCCATGAAGTCGAGACCGCTCCTGGAATTGATCTTCATGTGTCACTCCTCTTCTCGTCGGCGTGGGCCAGGCCCTTGGCGCGCATCAGGAACTCGCCGAGGAAGCCGTCGTGCGGCACGTCGGGGTGGAGCCAGGAAGTCGGCCTGCTCCCGTACACGTTGGAGACCGAGGGGAGCTCCAGTGCCCGCGCGTGCAGTTCGGGGTCCCGGGTGTGCAGTGCCAGCACCAGGGAGCCGTCGAGCACGTCGAGGGCACCGCGCTCGAAGGGGGCCACCCACACACAGGGGAAGGGAACCTCGTACGACAGCAACGGGTCCTTCGCCGACGCCAGTTCCACGACAGCGGGCGTCACGGCCGACAACGAGCCGTCGCCGTCGAGCCGTTCCACCCTCGGGGCCAGGTGCACGACCGCGTCCTTCGCACGGTCCAGCACCGCCGCCACCAGAAGTTCCGCCTGCGTCCGCGGCATGCACGGCAGGCGGGCCGCGTCGTCCGCGGGCGGCGCGGGCGCCACCGTCGCCAGGGCGGCGGCCAGCTCCCCGGCGAACGTCGTCACGTCGTCTTCCACCAGTACGCCCGTGGTCGCGGTACACGCGGTCCCCGCGTGGTAGAGGGCGCCCGTGCGGGCGAGCCCCAGTCCGGTGTCCCGGTCCGCATCGGCGGTGACGACCAGTTTCGAGCGGCCCGGTCCCTGCGGTTTCACGTCACCGCGGTTGCGGTAGGTGTCGACGACCTCCTGCCCGCCGTAGACCACGGCACGATCGGCGCGGTCGACGATCAGCTGCGCCGTCGCGTGGTCGCACGGCGCCAGGACGAGCTGCCCGGCCGGCAGTCCTGCCTGCCTCAGTGCGGCGACCAGGCGGAGCGGGGTCAGCGGGTCCCGGTTGGAGGGGCGGACGACGACCCGGTAGCCGAGCGCCAACGCCTCCGGCCACATGGCGTGCACGCCTGGGCTGTTGCCGGCCGCATGGACCGCGAAGACGTCACCGGTGCGGCACCAGGCGGCTCCCGCCGCCGGTGTGTCGGTCGCGGCGGCGCCGGCCGGGAGACAGCCCGACGGCCGTGCCGAGAACGCCGTGCGCCCCGCGTCGCGCAGGGCCGCCGTGATGAGGCGGTCGCACTCGCGGACGACCGCGACGGGCGTACCCGTCAGTTCCGCGACACGCCGCTGGTGGGCCGCCAGGTCGTCGCCGAGGACGTCCTGGCCCTCGAAGAGGTCGGCCGCTTCGCCGAGCACGGCCGCTGCCCGGGTGAGGGGCAGGGGCGCGGTCGCGCGCATCTGGTCGATCCAGTGGGAGACGACCAGCCCCGGGACTGACGTCAGTTCGAGCGCGGGAACGCCCGAGGCGTCCTCCACGGTGGTGCGTTTGCGCGTCCGGTAGGGGCCGGCCGGCCCCAGCGCGGGAATGTCCAGCACGCTCACTCTCTGTTCCTTCCAGCCCTCACGAGGTGTGCGACGAGCGGATCAGCGTGCGGCGGCCGTCACGGCGCGGCGCCTGCGGCTCGCCGACGCGAGATCGCGCAGCACGTCGACCGTGGTGTCCCACCCCATGCAGGCGTCGGTGATGCTCTGGCCGAACACGAGTGAGCCGAGGCCGGGTTCCTGCCGTCCGGGGACCAGGAAGCCTTCCAGCATGACACCGCGGATGTCCGCGTCGCCGGCCGCCACCTGGGCTGCTATCTCGCGGGCGACCAGGGCCTGCCGCTCGTGGTCCTTGCCGCTGTTGCCGTGACTCGCGTCGATCATCAGACCGGTGGGCAGCCCGGCCGCCGTCAGCAGTTCCACCGTCCCGCGCACGTCCTCGGGACGGTAGTTGGGCCGGCCCGAACCGCCCCGGAGGATGACGTGGCAGTCGGGGTTGCCGCTCGTGCGCAGGGCCACCGGCCTGCCGTCCTGCCCGAAGCCGAGGTAGGCGTGGGAGGCCGCCGCGGAGCGGACGGCGTCGACGGCGACACGCACCGATCCGGTGCTGCCGTTCTTCATGCCCACGGGCATCGGCAGGCCGCTGGCCAACTGCCGGTGGACCTGGCTCTCCACGGTCCGAGCGCCGATGGCTCCCCAGGACACCAGGTCGGCCAGGTAGGCCGGCGCCGCCGGGCTCAGCCACTCCGTGGAGATGGGCAGCCCCATCTCGGCGATCGCCGACATGAGCGTCCGGGCGGTGCGCAGTCCCCCGTTGAGGTCGAGACTGCCGTCCAGCGCCGGGTCGGCGAGCAGCCCGGTCCAACCGACGGTGGTGCGCGGCTTCTCGACGTACACCCGCATGACGACCGCGAGGTCGTCGGCGAGGCGGGCGGCCAGTTCGCTCAGTGACCTGGCGTACGCCAGACCGGCGTCCACGTCGTGGATCGAGCACGGCCCGACGACGACGAGCAGACGGTCGTCGTCCCCCTTCAGCACGCGGCGGGTCATCAGGCGTCCGGCACTCACCGAACGCGCCGCTGCGGCCGTCAACGGCACCGCGCGCAGCAGTTCCCCGGGAGTGCTGGCCGCGTGCGCGCGGTGCCGCCCGCCCACTCCGTTCGGCGGTAACCGCTGCGCCACGGAGCCGGTGCGTTCCCTGGCCGGCAGGCGAAGACTCTGCATCGTTCCTCAATTCATCGTGTTTCGGTACGTACGTGTACGTCGGCAACGAATGATTCGGACGGGACCTCGGCCCCCCGGGGTGCGCTCCGCGGGAAGGCCGCCCGCGTCGGGGACGGCGGCCCCGCCGTGTGCGCGATCGTCCGGGGAGCACACGCATCACCGTGCCCGATGCGCGAGAGGGCTCGCCACCTGTGCCGTGTGCAGCAAGTTGTTGTGCACCTAGCTGCACGCCGGTCCGGAGGGAGTTCGCCGTGCTGCCCACCGACCGGCCCGCGCACGGGCCGGCCGTGACCTGGAGCCGTTCCACAGCGTCGACGCCGGGGTGCGGAGGCTGCGTCTGCCGGCCACCACGCTGGTGCGGGAGGACGGTGCCGGTCACGGAGGCCTACGCTCACCGCCGTGGCCTCCGTCAGGCCGATCCCACCGCGTCGTCTCGTCGCTCGGCGCCCTTCTCCCGGCTCGGGGGGAGGGCCTCGCGGCGCGAGAGCACCGGGGTGAGCGCGGCGAGGCGGCGCTGATCGGACTCCGCGGTCCCCGCGCTCGGGGAACAGAACCGTTGCGGCGACCGTCCGTGGGCGGAGCCCAGTTGACTCCCGTTTGGGATTCCGTTCCCTGAGCGTTCAACCGGAGCTCCCTGTCAGGGTCGTGTGTGCTTTCTAGGGTCCATGAGGCTCTCCGAAAGAAGGGGCTCATGGACTCACAGCTCGCCGTCCGGGCGCGCGGCATCACCAAGTGCTTCGGCGACGTCGTCGCGCTCGACGGCGTCGACCTGGACGTGGAACAGGGGCGCATCCACGGCCTCGTCGGTCCGAACGGCGCCGGCAAGACGACGCTGCTCGGCCTTCTCCTCGGCCTGGCCGTGGCCGACAGCGGGAGCCTGGAGATCCTCGGCACGCCGGTGGGCCGGGCGTTCGAGGCGCCGGGCGGCGTCGCCGGGTTCGTGGACGGGCCCGGGCTGTACCCCTCGCTCACCGCCCGGCAGAACCTGGCCGCGCTCGCCGCCCTGCGCGGCGATGACACGCGGTCGGCGGGGATCGAGGACGCGCTCGAACAGGTCGGGCTCACGGACGTCGCCGACGACCGCACCCGGGGATTCTCCCTGGGCATGCGCCAACGGCTCGGCCTCGCCGCCGCACTGCTCGCGAGGCCCCGGCTGCTCGTCCTGGACGAACCCGCCAACGGGCTGGACCCGGCCGGGAAGAAGCACGTCCACGGCGTCCTCACCCGGCTCACGCGGGAGGGGACGAGCGTGGTGCTCTCCAGCCACCGCATGGACGACCTGGAGGCCCTGTGCTCCGAGGTCACCATCCTCGCGACCGGGCGGACCGTCTTCTCCGGACCGCTGGGCGACCTGACCGCCGAGAACCGCGAACTCGACTACCGGCTCCTCACGTCCGACCCGGGGCGCGCCCGCGCACTGGCCGCCGGCACGCCGGGGGTCCGGCTCGCCGACGGCGCCGGGGGCCGGGGGAGAGCGGAGGCACTGGTGCTGCGCGCGCAGGTGGTCGCCCTCGACGCCCTCGTGGCACGGCTCGTCCACGAGGGCGTCGCCCTGCGCGAACTGGCCCCCGTGGTCTCCCCGTTGGAGGCGGCATTCCTGGCCCTGACCGCACAACGGCCCACCGAGCCGCGGCAGCCGGACGACGCGGACGCCCGGCAGCGGGACGACGCCGAGGAGCAGCGGGACGACACCGAGGCCCGGGACCGGACCGACACCGACGCCCCGCGGTCGGACGAGGCCCAGCATCACGGCGGGACCGAGGTCCCGGAGCCGACCGGCCCCGCACCGCGGCGCGACGCAGTCGCACCCCGAAGGACCGACGTCAAGCGGCAGGAGGCCCGTCGATGACCGCTTCCGCAAGCCCGGCCGAGCACCCGGCCGACCCCTCGGCCGCGCGCCCCGCCCCCACCGCCGCGCCTGCGCACGACTCCGCGTCAGGCCGGGTGACGGTCGCCCGGAGCTACCGCTTCGAAGTCGTCAAGCTCCTCTCACAGTGGCGTATCCGCCTGCTGCTCCTCGCCTGCTGCCTCGCGCCCGCGGTCTTCGTGGCCGGGGTGAGCGCGCAGAGCACGCTGCCCACGGACACCCTGTTCGGCCGCTGGATGCACGCCACCGGGTGGGCCGGGCCCCTGGTGACGCTCGGCTTCGCCGGCACCTGGGCGCTGCCGCTGCTCACCTCCGTCGTCGCCGGCGACGTGTTCGCCTCGGAGGACCGGCTCGGCACCTGGCGCCACCTGCTCGTCGCCGTCCGCTCGCCCCGGCGGATCTTCGCGGCGAAGGCCTCGGCCGGTCTCACCGTCGTCGTCCTGTTCGTGGCCGGGCTGGCCGCCTCCAGCACGGCCGGCGGCCTGCTGGCCGTCGGTGACCAGCCGCTGGTCGGCCTCGACGGGCACCTGTTCACGCCGGGGGACGCCGCCCGCACGGTCCTGCTCGCGTGGACCTGCGTGCTCGCCCCCACCCTGGCCCTCGCCGGAATCGGGTTCCTCGGGTCGGTGGTCCTCGGCCGCTCCCCGATGGGTCTGCTGCTGCCCGCACTCGTCGCGCTGGCGATGCAGCTCGCCCAGATGCTGCCCTTGCCGGTCGCCGTGCGACTGGCCCTGCCCGGCGACGCGTTCCTCACCTGGAAGGGTCTGTTCACCGCGCCGGCGCAGCTCGCTCCGCTCCTCATCGGCATCGTCGTCAGTCTTCTGTGGGCGGTGACGGCGACGTCGTTGGCGTACGTCCTCTTCCTGCGGCGTGACTTCACCCATCCCGCCGACGACGGCTCGGCGCGCCGCGCGGTCACCACGGCCGCGCTGCCGCTCGCCGCGCTGCTCGGCGTGACGGTGGCGGTCGTGGCGGGGACGACCACGGCCGCGGGCTCGGGGATCGAGCAGACCAAGGTGGAACGCGCACTCGCCACCGAGTTCGCCCACCTGTACCGCATGCAGACCGGGCAGCTCCACCGTCCCGCCGTCACCGAGGCGCAGTTGAGGACCTCGGCGGAGTGCGCCAAGGCGGGCGTCCAGGACGGCGCCCGGGGCCCGGGCAACGACTGGCGGTGCGTCGTCTCCTGGCACCTGCCCGGCGTCACGGCCACCGGGTCGGCCGTCTACCAGCTCGACATCACGGCGGACGGGCGGTTCGTCGCGGACGGCGACGGGCCGAAGGAGGTCAACGGTTACTTCCTGGTGCGCACTTCGACGGGAGACGCACCGAATCCGCTGTGGCAGTTCGACGGCGACGTCGACCTGCTCGCCGCCTCCCCGGGCTCCGCGACCCCCTGAAGTCCTCCCCGAACTCCCCCCTGAACTCCCTCTCCGGCCACCCCCCAGCTCTCCGGATTCCCTAAGGAATGACATGCAGACAGCACGCCGCCGTCGACAGGCCGAGAAGAAGTACTACGACCTACTGGGCAGACGTGTCAGCCGCCGGGCCACGCTGGTCACGGCCTGCATCACCACGGCCGCCCTCGCCACCGGCACCGCCGTCGCCGAGACCCGCCAGTTCGGCACCGACCAGGTCGGTCAGGTCACCGACCGGGGCCGAGTCGTCTCCGCCGACCAGTACATCGCCCCGTACGGCGACCGCCTCGTCATCGACGACGGCAAGATCATGTCGTCGACGGTCAGCCCCGACGGCAGCCGCCTCGCCGCCTCGGTCACCGACGGCGACGCCTCGCTGGTCGTCGTGGACCTCGCGACCGGCCGGATCGAGCAGCGCGTCGGCACCAACGCCGCCGACGACCTGCGCATCAGCAGCAACGCCGTCGGCCAGGAAGGCCCCGTCTACTCGCCCGACGGCAAGCAGCTCTGGCTGGGCCAGCTCGACGGCTACACCAAGTTCACCGTGACCGAGGACGGCACCCTCGCCGACCCCGTGACCGTCAAGATCCCGGCCGACGGCGGCAAGCAGGCCCTGGCCGCCGCGGCCGTGTTCTCCGCCGACGGCTCCACCGTGTACGCCGCGGTCAACGGCCAGAACCGGGTGGTCGCGATCGACGCGGCGACCGGCGCCGTCAAGCGGAACTGGACGGTGGGCAACGCACCGCGCGGCATGGCGCGCGTCGGCGACAAGCTCTACGTCAGCAACGAGGGCGGCCGGCCCGCCAAGGCCGGTGACTCCACGCTCAACTCCTACGGCACCCCGGTGCCGGCCGATCCGAAGACCGGCGCCACCACCACCGGAACGGTCAGCGTCATCGACCTGGCCGACCCCTCCGCCGCCGTCCGCACCATCGACGTCGGTCTGCACCCGACCGCCGTGTACGCCCGGCGCGGCGCGGTGTTCGTCACCAACACCGCCGACAACGACGTGTCGGTCATCGACACCGCCAAGGGCAAGGTCGTCCAGACCGTCTCCACCCAGCCGTGGCCGGAGGCCTCCGTCGGCTACGAGCCCGACGCGGTGACCCTCACCGACGACGGCCACCTGCTGGTGACGCTCGGCCGCGCCGACGCCGTCGCCGTCTACCGCTACACCTCCCCGCAGGAGCCGGTCAGTTACGTCGGCCTCCTCCCGACGGACTACTTCCCCGCGGAGATCACCACCGTGGGCAAGAAGGTCGTCGTCTCCCACACCCGTGGCATCGACGCGCGCCGCCCTGCCGCCGCCGGGCACGGCACCCACGACACGACCTCCAGCCTGACGCAGTTCACCCTGCCCAGCGACCGTGCCATCCGCGCGCAGACCGCCAAGGTGTTCCGGCAGAACGGCTGGAGCGCCGGCTCCGTCCGGCTGGCCAAGGGCCACGGCAACGCCAGGCCGCAACCGGTCCCGACGCGGATCGGCGACCCCTCGACGATCAAGCACGTCTTCCTGATCGTCAAGGAGAACCGCACCTACGACCAGGTCCTCGGCGACGTCCCCGAGGGCAACGGCGACCCGTCGCTGACGCAGTTCGGCGAGAACGTGACGCCGAACCAGCACGCGCTGGCGAAGCAGTTCGGGCTGTACGACAACACCTACGACATCGGCACCAACTCCGCCGAGGGCCACAACTGGCTCATGCAGGCCGACAATCCGGAGTACACCGAGTCCTCGGCCGGTGAGTACAAACGCAGCTACGACACCGAGGACGACGCCCTCGGCCACCAGAAGACCGGCTTTCTCTGGACGGGCGCGCAGGCGGCCGGCAAGAGCGTGCGGGACTTCGGCGAGTTCCAGCAGTTCCTGACCAAGCCGTCGGGCGCGAGCTGGCAGAACCTGTACTGCGACGCCAAGAACATGGCCGCGACCGGCCGGACCACCGCGTACCCGCTGAACTCCTCCTCGCCGATCCCGTCGCTCAACAGCGTCTCGGTGCCCGGCTTCCCGAAGTTCGACACCAACGTCCCGGACCTGTACCGGTACGAGATCTGGAAGCAGGACTTCGAGAAGAACGGTCCGGCGAACCTGAACATGTTCTGGCTCTCCAGCGACCACACCGGCGGCCCGGCCGCCCCGGCCGCTCAGGTCGCCGACAACGACCTCGCCACCGGCAAGATCGTCGACAGGATCTCGCACAGCAAGTACTGGAAGGACTCGGCGATCTTCGTCGTCGAGGACGACTCCCAGGCCGGCCTCGACCACGTCGACGGCCACCGCGCCCCGGTCCAGATCATCAGCCCTTGGGCACAGCGCGGCACCGTCGACAGCCACTACTACTCGCAGATCACGATGATCCGCACCATCGAGCAGATCCTCGGGATCCACCCGATGAACCAGAAGGACAGCGCGGCCACCCCCATGCGGGCCGCGTTCACCCGGCGGCCCGACTACACGCCGTTCACCGCCCTGCCCAACCGCACCTCGCTGACCGACGGGGTGAAGACCCCGCCGTCCTGTGGTGTGGACGTCCCCGCCGCACAGGACCCGAAGGCGGCGGTCGTACCGCCCGCGAAGGTCCCGGCCGACAAGAAGTCCCTCGCCGCAGCGTGGGACGCCTGGAAGTCCGAGCAGCGCCTGACCGGCCCGCACGCCGTCCCCGACTACGCCAACCCGGCCCAGATGAACCACCTCACCTGGTACCAGACGCACAACTGGACCCGTCCGTACCCCGGCGAGAAGAGGATCTACGCCCCGAACGACGTGCCCGGCGCGTTCATCCCGTCGGCGGAGTCCGACGGCTGACGCACACACCGTCCGCGGCCCCTGGCAGCTCGGCGCCCGCCAGGGGCCGCGGACGGCGCCGCCACGCAATCCGCCTCGTTCGTCCGACCGGCCCCACAGCTGCACGCCTTCTCGCCGACGCGCCGCAGGGCGATCCCCTCGACGCCTCGGACGCACTGTCACGCCCGGCGGGCGGACCGGAGATCACGCCTCCAGGTCCAGCGCCCGCCGGGTGCCCGTGGCCGGCGCCGCGCCCGAGCTGATCACCGTGGGCGAGTCCCCGTGGACGAGCGGGGGCGCCGTGCACGGCAGGACACGGGGGAATTCCCGGCAGGAGCCCAGCCATCGGTGCCCGTCATGCGGGAGAAGGCGGCCGCTGTGTCCTTTCGACCTTGGCAGTCGTCCGGGCCGGTGAGCACGAGACTGTCCGTCCCGGGGCGCACCCTTGACCAGGTGCCGCTTCGACGCAGTACGGAGCAAGGGAGCGTTCTGCGTGTGAAGGTGGGCCTTCGATGACTTCGACGACAAGGAGCGTATCTTCCGATGCCCACGCAGCAGGCACGCCCTGGGCACAGCGGCGCCGAGACCGCCTCGGTCATGGATGTCCCGCCGTTCAAGCCGTCCCTCGTCAAAGCGGTGTTCAGGGACGTGACCTCCATGCGCGTCTCCCGGTCGGCCGCGTGGGCCGCCGCGTCGGTGACGCGGACAGTGGTGGCGGAGGTCATCGACGGCGCGAGCAGAGCTGCGGCGGAGGAAGGCAGGAGGAAGCTGATCCCCCGGGACCTTCTCTCGGCGATCGACCGGAACGTCGAACTCGAGGTGGGGACCAAGTGGTACGACCACAGCCCGACGTTTCGAGGTCTGACCGGTGTCCTGTACGACGCCGAGGGTGTCATCGTGCCTTCTCGTCGGCGCAGCAGGTCGCGCAGACCGAGTGCTGTGGTCGGCGCCCACAGGTTCGAGGCCGGAGTCAAGAAGCTGCTGCGGAGCCAGGGGGTCACGGCCGTCCCAGTGATGGTCCGCGACCTGGACGGCATCGCCAGCGCGTTCCTGACGGACCTCGCCCGGGACGCGGCCATGGTCGTCCGGGAGGGCGGGGTCCAACGTTTCGGTAAGGTCACCCCGGTGCTGCCGGGCGAACCGGCCTCGCCCGCGTTCCCCAAGGATTCCTTCCGGGCCCTGTCCAGCCACGGGGAGGACAGGCGGACCATCGGCGGGAACCACATCCTGACCGCCACCACGATTCAGTTGTCCGGCGGAGACCTCAGGCAGCGCGCCCTCGCCGAAGCCCGCCAGACGACACGGGACACTGCGGCCGGCTGAACGGGTGCGACCGACGCTCGTGCATGCCCTCGGCGCCCAGCTGCCGGTAACGGCCGGCCCAGCGTGCCGCGGTGGTGTGGCTGACCTGGAAGCGTTCCGCAGCCCGCCGCAGGGGCCAGTTGTCGTCGACGACACACCGGGCCGGACGCAGCCTGCCGGTCGGCGTCAGCGGGGCATCACGGTGGGACACGAGGGCCTCCTGCGGTCAGGCGCAGATGTCGCAGTCCACACCGAACCCAGAAGGCCCTCACTCGCTCAAGCACCCTGGCCGCGTGTCACCAACGTCCCGAGACAGCACAGCTAGGGCGCCGCGTAACAGTGGATGGCCACCAGCTGGGAAGGACTCCATCGTTGCTCGACCGTGGCCATCAGTTCCCAGCCCAACCGTTCGTACAGGGCTGCCGCGGCGGTGTCGGACGCCACGACGTCGAGGACCGGGTGCAGGCCACGTCCCCGTGCTTCCGCCACGGCCCGGCCGATCAGCAACGCGCCGACTCCGTGTCCCCTGGCCCGCGGGGCGACGAAGAGCCGGCTGACCACCGCGGTCAGGTCCTTGCTCGTCCCGTTGCGGTCGCTCCACAAGCCGGGGGCGAGATCCCCCTCCCCACCGCGGGACAAGCTGACATGGCCGACCACACGGTCGTCGAGTTCGGCGACCCAGGCGCCCCATTCGGCGCCGTGCGACAACCACTCAGCGGGCTGGTCGGGCCAGTTCACCGGGTAGCCGTCACGTCGATGGACTTCCGCGAGAATCCGCGCGCACTCCCCGACGTCGTCACCCGTCCTCAGCCGGACCCGGCGGCCCGGCCGCTGCTCAGCAATCCCTGCGTTCTCGATGCTCATTCCGGCAGGGAAGCACGCGATTCGCAGTCGCGGCCACTGGCTTCCGGCACTCGCCGCCGGCCGATGCCCGGTTCGCCGGGCTGCCCGGCCCTCGACCGCGTCGCTCGTGAGGAGCGGGCAGCGGAGCCGTCCCGCTGTCAGTCGGTGAGCGCGGCGTTGATGAGGGCTTTGATGTACGGGAGGTCGTTGCCGGCCCCGGTCGGGTTCAGGGAGTACACGAAACGGTGCCTGAGGTCGCGGGTGGCGAAGAAGCCGTTGTCCCACCCGGGACGGGAACCGGTCTTGCCCCACACGTCCTCGCCGTCCGGCAGCTGGTAGCGCATGAGCCCGCCGGTGCTGTAGCAGGCGGCCGGGCCGGGGCAGTTCTTGTTCTCGGTGCCGTTCACCGCCGTCGGCATTTCGAACACCAGTTTCTGCTGGGCGGGCGGGAGCAGGCGGCCCCGGAACAGGGCGGTCATGAAGCGGTCCAGATCAGCGGCGGTGGAGATCATGCCTCCCTCGGCCCACGGGTACGGGCTCTGCTCGGTCACGTCCTGCCCGTCGACGTACACCTCCGCGTGGGGTGAGCGGATCGTGGGGTCGTCGGCGGCGGGGAGGCTGGTGTGGCGCAGGTGAAGCGGCCGGATGATCCGGCGCTCCAACTCGGCGGTGAAGGAGCGGCCGGTGACCTTTTCCACGATCAGACCGAGGACGAAGGAGTTCAGCCCGTTGTACTGCTGTACGGAACCGGGTTGCGGGGGCGTGGGGTCGGCTGTGGCGAACGACTCGCGCAGGAAGTCCTCGGGCGACACTGATGCGAACTGCCATCCTGGTCCGTCGGCCGGCCCGGGCGTCGGGGCGGGCTTGGGCAGGCCGCTCGTGTGGTCCAGGAGATGGTGCACGGTGACATCGCCGTACGCCTCGGGCAGCACCTGGGGGACGTACCGCCGTGCCGGTGCGTCGAGGTCGATCCGGTGCTCGGCGACGAGTTGGAGCACCACCGTGTCGGTGAAGACCTTGGTGACGCTGCCGATCCGGACGTATGCGTCAGCGGTCACCTGGCCGGCAGTGGCGCCCACGCCGTCCTTCCTGGTCAGCGCGCCCGCGACGATCTCGTCGGGCAGGTGGCCGAGGATGTCCTGGACGGTGGGGTTCGCGGACGTCGGGCTGGTGGAAGTGGCGGGGGCGGCGGCTGCGGGCAGTACCGCTCCGGCCGTGAGAACGGAGGTCAGGAGATAGGTGGTGAGGGCGGCGCGTAGGCGCATCGAAGTGCCTCCAGCGGACTTGTGAGGGCTCGGGTGACGACGTCAACTCTGCTGGGTCCGGCGGGCTTTGCCCATCGGTGATCACCCGGACGACACCCCTGGACGCCCCCTGGTGATCACCCGGACGACACCCTGATCCACCCCTGAGGGACCAGGCCGGTTGTGCCGCCGCCCCGTTACAACCGGCTACGGATCCAACCGGGCCGTTCCAGGACGGAGACCGATGGAGAAGTCGTGCCCGACCGGCTCCGCAAGGCGGGTCGACACCGGCTTCGAGACCGCCGGCGTCGAGCACGGCGCCCGGTGAGCGGCGTGGGACCGGTACCGGCGGCCCTCGTACCGCAGCGCCGGCCGGCGCGGGATCTCACCGAGGCAGCCGGTGGGGGAAGGCCGCCAGGCCCTCGACCGGCCGGCTGCCCTCTCGCGGTACGTCGTCCGGGCGCTCCCGCGGCGAACGGCGGTCACGAGTCGTGGACTGCGGGCCGTGCCGCTGTCCGACGCCTCCCTCTCCCCCCTCGCGGGTGGTCGTGTCGCCCGCTCACGCCGAGGACAGCTGCTCCGCTATCTCCTTGATCCAAGCGGCGCTCTTCGCCGGGTCGTCGAGGGAGTCCGCCCATGCCTCGGGAGTCAGCCGCTGGTGGGCGGGACCTGCCTTGAGGGCTCTGAGGAGGGCTCTGGCGGAGGCCCGCATCTCGGCCGTCGTGTCGCCGCTCCCCTTGATGTCCGGACCCGCCGCCAGGGCATATATCCTGCGCGCCATGGCCCGGCGTTCGCCGTTCTCCACCTTCTTCCAGAACTTCAGGGCCTCCTTCAGCGCGTCCTCGCGCGAGGCGGGGTCCGCGGGCTTGTCGCCCTGAGCCGCCCAGCGTTCGGGGTGGCGGGCCCCGTCGTAGCGCTTCACACCCGCGCGGGCCGCCTTGTAGGCGGTGACGCCGAGGAGGAGGCCGGCCGCACCCGCGGCGAGGCCCCAGCCGACCGGGTTGCTCGCCAGTCCGGCTCCTCCCGCTGTGGCGGCGATCGCCGTCACCACGCCGCCCGCGGCCTTGGTGGACTCGCCCACGGCGGTGAACGCCTGCTTGCCCATCTTGTTGCGCTGCTTGGCGAGCGCGTATGTGAGCACCGTGTTCATCGCGTTGGCGTCCTCGGCGCGCCGGAGGTCCCTGGCGGCGTCCCGGGCGTCGCCCATCGCCGCCCAGGCCGCGTCGATCGCGTCGGAAACGCGCTCCAGCCTGCCCTCCCCCTCGTGGTCCCAGTGGGCGTCCAGTGCGACGTACGCCTCGGCGGCGGCCCATTCGGCGTCCTCCCGCGCCTGGTTCAGCCGGGCCAGTACCCCCTCGTCGCTGCGGTCGGGCCTCTCGATGCCCTGCAGGGCACGGTACTTGCGGGCCGTCAGTCCGAAGCGGCGCGCGGCGCGCGCTCCCTTGACCGCGCCGACCACGCCGGAGCCGATACCGCTCGTCTCGGCGGCTTCCATCGCGTGCGCCGCCTTCTCGGCCTTGGTCAGTTCCTTGGCGACTCCGAGGGCGTTGTTCGCCGCGCCGGCGGCGGCGATGACCGCCTCGCTCGTCTTGGCCGTGAACTTCTTGGCCGCCCCGTGGTAGGCGGCCCCGCTCTTGTGCTTCTCGGCGTCCTTGCGGGCCTTGGCCGCCTCCATGCCACCGAGGAGGGCGCCGACGCTCTCAGCGACGAGGCTTTCCGAGCCGGCGGCGCTCCCCGAGGCGGCGGTGGAGTATTTGAGGGTGTCGTTGACCGTGGCGGAGGCCTGCTGGGAGAAGCCGGCGTTGACGGGGACCTGGACGCCCTTGACGAAGGTGTCGACGACTTCGAGATTCTTCTTGAGCTTGTCGAGGATCGCGGCGATCCGGTCGCGGTAACCGCGTGACACCACGGGCGCGTTGCCGTTCTGGGCTGCCCTCCCCTTCCCCGCGCCCCTCGCGCGCTGCACCATCGCGGTCGCGGCTCGGTTCCCGGCGCTGGACTGGATCGCGAGGACGGCGCGCTGCGCCGGGTCGCCGGGCAGCCTGCCGGTGCGGATCCGGTCCGAACCCTGCCGGCCCGGTGTCAGGAAAGTCCCGGGCTGCCGAGCCGGGGTGCGGTGGACCGGGGCGCTCATGGACGTACCTCTCCTGTACTGGACCGGGGTGAGAGGACGGTAGCGAGGCAGAACGAACGGAGAAGGAGCAGGAGGAGAACGTTGTCGACCTTCGCTTCACCGGGGACGCCTCGCGTCCTCATCCGGATCGTGGACGTACGCACCGGAGCCGGCCGGCGCCGGCTGCCCGCCGACCACCCGGCGCCGTACGACCGGGTCGCCGCCGGGCCCGTGCGGCCCCCGGAGGGCCGCTGGATGGCGTTCGTGACCGAGTCGGTGCTGTGGCTGCTGCCCGACCGCGGACGGCACGCCCACCGGCCCAGCCCGCCGGCTCACCGACGGACCGGCCGGCCGCCCGAGCTGGGCCGGTGACTCCCGTACCCTCCCCTACTCTCCGACTGCCAGCGGCGCTCGGCCTCATGACCGCGCTCGCCCCGGATCGGTGAGGATCTCCGCTCCCTCGTCCGTGATGGCGATCGTGTGCTCGCTGTGGGCTGTCCTGCAACCGGTGGCGCTGCGAAGGGTCCACCCGTCGGCGTCGGTGACGAGTCGGGCGGTGTCCGCCATGACCCACGGCTCCAGGGCCAGCAGCAGTCCGGGGCGCAGCGGGTAGCCGCGACCGGGCCGTCCGGTGTTCGGGACATGCGGGTCCTGATGCATCGTGGAGCCGATGCCGTGACCGCCGAACTCGGTGTTGATCGAGTACCCCGCCTCGGTGAGGACGGCGCCGATGGCATGGGCGATGTCGCCGATCCGCCTCCCGGGCACGGCCGCGGCGATCCCGGCGGCCAGTGCGCGTTCGGTCGCCTCGATCAGGGCCACGCTCTCCGGGGGCCGGGCGTCGCCCACGATGAAACTGACAGCGGCGTCGGCGGCGACTCCGCCCAGGGAGACGGCCAGGTCGAGAGTCAGCAGGTCGCCGTCGGCGAGCGGATAGTCGTACGGCCGCCCGTGCAGGACGGCGTCGTTGACAGCGGTGCAGATGTAGTGGCCGAACGGGCCGCGCCCGAAGGACGGGGCGTAATCGACGTAACAGGACGTGGCTCCCGCCTCGACGATCATCTCCTTGGCCCACCGGTCGATGTCCAGCAGGTTCGTGCCGACGGTACTGCGGCTCTTCAGGGTCTGCAGGATGTCGGCCACCAGGGCACCGGTGCGCCTCGCCCGAGTCAGCATGGAGGCGTTCAGGATCTCGATCATGGAGCGTCTTCCTCACGGTTCCAATAACTATACCGGCCATACTGTACCGGTATAGAATGGGCGCCATGGTCAGGTTGCCGCTCACTCCCGAAGAGGTCGAACGCGGACAGCGTCTCGGCGCCCTGCTGCGTCGGGCCCGAGGGGAGCGTTCGATGCTCGACACCGCACTTGCGGCACGCGTCTCACCGGAGACGCTCCGCAAGATCGAGACGGGTCGCGTGGCCACTCCCGCCTTCCCGACCATCGCGGCGATCGCCGATGCCCTCGGCCTCTCCCTCGACGCGGTGTGGGCCGAGATCAACGGGACCGAGGGCGCCGTCGAGGCCGTCGGCTCCGCCCACCGTCCGCCGGAACGACTGGCCTCCTGAGGCGATGCCGCGCCGGCCTCACGGCCAGGACGGCTGCCGTGCATGACGACGGGGCGTCCATGGCGCAGTCCGTCGTCCAGGCCGGTGCGGCCGGGCCCGCCGGCAGGGCGGCCCGGCTGCCGTCCTGCACGGGCTTCGGCCTCCAGACGCTTGGCGGTGGACGGCCAGGCCTCGTGCCGGCCGTCATGGTCGCCGGAGGACGCCGGCGCCCGACGGGCCGCAGCGCCGGGTTACCCGCCGGACCGCCCCGGCAACAGCCGACGGAAGGGTAGCGGACCGTCGGGCAGCCTTGGCAGCCGTACGGTGCTCGACGCCGCGTCGGCCGCGGCACGGCGCACCCGGCGGGCCGGCCGCGCCGACCCGCGTCTTGTCCTGGTCATCAAGCCGGGCGGCGACGGTGGCCCGCTGCCCGCGATCCTCGACGCCTATCAGGCTGAGCCGGATGCGGTGCCGGTCGAGCTGGTGTGCAGCTTCGGCGAGCGTGAGATCCTCCTGCGGGAGGGTCGTGCCGACGCCGCCCTGCTTCACCGCCCCCACCACGACCTCACCGGCCTGGACGCCCAGGACCTCCTGACCGAGCCTCAGCTTCTCGTGATGCCGAGTTCGCATCGCCTCGCGGGCCGTACCCGGGTCTGCCTGAACGACCTCGCCGGGGAGCCCCTGCCGCGCCGGCCGGGCGCATCCGAGGGTGGCTCACACGGACCCGAGGTCCACGACCTTGGGCAGCTTCTCCACCTCATCGCCTTGCGCCGCATGGTCGCCGTCCTCCCCTCCTCCATCCGCGGCCAGCTCCGCGACGACCTGGTCGCTGTCCCGGTCGATGATGCCGAGCCCACCACGCTCGTCCTCGCCTGGCCCCAGCACGCCACCTCCCCAGCCCTGGCCGCCTTCATCCGCGCGGCCGCCGCCGTGGCGGGCAAGGCGACGGGCCACGGCGGGTAGAGCGGGGAGACACGCGGGGCGGGAGGCGCCCTCGCCCATGCTCGCAGGCGTGCGAACACTCCAGGACGCCCTCACGGCCACCGTCGAGATCACACCTGGAGGCAGAATGACGGGCACCGGACGGCGAACCGATTTCGCGGTCGACAATCCGAGCCGAGCCACCAGAAAAAGGGTCATGGAGATTTCGGTGAGGCGCTGTCCGGCGGAGGCCGGGCAGCCCCTGTCCGTCAGGCGGTGGCCGGGGCGAGTTGCCGGCCGTCGCCGGCGCGGGTGAGTCCGAGGTCGACCAGTCGGCGGAGGCCGAGGGCGGCCGCCCGGGTGTGGCGCCGGGTGCTGTCGGTGGTGGTGCGCGGTAGCGGACTCGGCGGTTGCCGTGCTGGACAGCCAGGCGACGGCGCGTTCGACCGGGGTCGCCGGCGTCGGTAGTCGGCTTGCCGGTCCGGGTCGGTGGCGGTCTGGCGACGGGCGGCCGCTTGCGGATCGTGCGGGGGCAGATGGCCGGGACGCGGCCGGCTACCGAGGGTACGGATGGACGGGGCGTGCTGAGGAGCATGCGGGCCCCGTCACCCGGACGGCCCCGGGCGGCGGCACCCGTACGACCTCGGGCATGTCACCAGGACGTGTCACGACAGCCGCCGCAACTTGACTTCGAGCGGGCTCGAATCCCTAGAGTTCCGGTCACGGACAGCCGCCCACGGATACGCCCTGCCGTCGAGGACCACGGTCGCGAACGGCGACCGTGAACGCGGCGGTGAGCGCGACCGTTGACCCGGCCAGGCCGGTTCTCAGGACAGAGGTGATCCGATGAAGGTGCTGGTGACCGGCGGGACGAGCGGACTCGGACTCGCCATGGCATCCGCCTTGGCCGCGGCGGGAGCCTCCGTCGCGCTGACCGGCCGGTCCGGCGAGCGTGCGGAGTCCGTCGCCGCGGGGCTGCCGGGGGCG
Source organism: Streptomyces sp. NPDC093260 (assembly GCF_040683715.1). Lineage (NCBI taxonomy): Bacteria > Bacillati > Actinomycetota > Actinomycetes > Kitasatosporales > Streptomycetaceae > Streptomyces > Streptomyces sp. NPDC093260. The sequence continues at coordinate 33,012 of NZ_JBFBEK010000040.1, read as the reverse complement.
ACCGGCATCGAAATGGACGTGCGCGACGAGTCGTCGGTGGCCGGGGCCGTCGATCGAGCGTGGTCGCGGCTCGACGGCATCGACATGCTGGTGAACAACGCCGGCATCGGCATGCGCACGGTCAACCCGCGCTTCATGACAGAGCCGCAGGGCTTCTGGGAGGTACCGTCCGACGCCTTCCGCGCGGTGATCGACACCAATCTGACCGGCTACTTCCTGGTCGCCCGCGAGATCACGCCACGGATGCTGGCAGCCGGCGGTGGCCGCATCGTCAACATCTCGATGAACCACTCGACCATGCGACGCGCCGGCTTCGTTCCCTACGGGCCGTCGCGCGCCGGCAGCGAGGCGCTGTCCCGCATCATGGCGGCCGACCTACGGGGCACGGGCGTCACCGTCAACCTGCTGCTGCCCGGAGGCGCGACGGTCACCGGGATGCTGCCCCCGGACGTCGCCGCTGAGGGCCACGGGTTCCTGAGCCCTGCGGTGATGGGTCCGCCCATCGTCTGGCTGGCCTCCGACGACGCGGCCGGCGTGCATGACGAGCGCATCGTCGCCGCCGAGTTCGGACCATGGCTGCGGGACCGGGAGAGCCGACTGTGAGGGCGTGAGCGTGGCGTGTGGGCCGGGAGGCCGTGGCCACGCGAACGCTGCGCCGGCGCGGACAGAGCAACGGTGGGCAAGTGGCGGGCCTGCCCAGCCCCTCCGCGACACGGTTGTCCTGCGGCCGGGGGGCGGGGCGGGCCGAAGTGGAACGGGTTCCGGGCCGCCGTCTCCGTCGACGCGGGCCAAGGTGGTGCCGCGTGCGAGGTGTGGCCGTCGGCCGCGCGACGGCAGCCGTCGCCGGCGATCCGATTCCGCGGCGCACTCGGCCCGTAGGACCACGCCGGGCTGCGGTGCGGGCGCAACGCGCTACTCGCCTCGTGCGCACGACAGCAGGCGGTCGACTCGTCGGTTCCGCGGGCCGCTGAGCCGCCCCCTGCTATGACGGGGACTCGGGCGGCGTCGTGCGTATCGCGACGGCCGGCCCCGAGTCCAGCCCGTGCACCGAGGCCGAGGTCAGAGGTCGATCACGACCTTGCCGCGGGTGTGCCGGACCGCCTGGAGCTCGACGGCAGCGCGGATGTCCTCGACGGGGAAGGTCGCTGCGATGGGTACACGCAGACGGCCGGCCGCGACGAGGCGCGCGATGTTCTCGAGAGCGTCGGGCGCGGCGTCGGCGCCGTTGGCGGCCGGGACCCCGTCGACCAGGCCCGCGATGGTGCAGATGCGGTGGTCCGGGCCGGTAGCGCGGACCGGTCGCGCACGGAACGGTCGGCCCGGACGCGGCGAATCATCAGGCGTTGAGCAGGGTCTCGTCCTGCGCGCGGGTGCCGGGCAGCCTCAGGCGGGCGGCGACGAGGGCCGCCTCGACGTCGCGGGTGCCCGTCGACACGCACAGGGTGTAGGCGACGTCCTCCAGGCGCTGCCGCACCTCAGGACTGGCCTTCTCGGCGTACAGGTCCCGCAGCGTCTCGTACTGCTCCACCAGATCCTTCAGTACCGCGGGGTGCGCCATGAGCATCGCAGGTCTCCCTGTCACCGGAAATCAACGTGTCCTCTGCACCGACCTTGTGCCCCGGACCCCGTCACGCATGCCCGGCCGGTCGGCCGCCGTCCGGGAGGGCATGGCCGTGGCGGGCTCGCCGGCGCCACGGCGGTCGCCGGCCGGGTCAGGGAGTGGGTGCAGGAAGGTGGAGTTCGGCGGTGACGTGTTTGCCGCCGTCGTGGTGGCTGGTGTCGAAGCGGGCGCACAGGCGGGTGATCAGACGCAGACCGTGTCCGCCGACGCGGCGGGGGTCGGGATCCCTCGGCTGCGGCAGACGGGGCGAGGTGTCGCGGACGGTGATCCGCAGGCGGGCCGGGGCGGCCATGAGGACTTCGAGCAGGAGACCGCCGGAGCCGGGGGCGTGCCGCAGAGCGTTGGTGACGAGTTCGCTGACGACGAGCTGGGCGTCCTGGCTGATCTGGTGATGCGGCGGGTACCCGGCCCGGTACAGGAGGGTGCGGGCCGCGTGGCGGGCGTCGGCCAGGGCGATGCCGCCCGTGCCCCACACGGCACCGTAGCGCAGGACTGCCGCCGGACGGTCCTCGTCCGGCAGCTGTTCCCTGAGTGGGATGACCATGATGCTTCCTGTGCGGTGGTGGGGGATGGCTGGCTACTGATCGTCTACGAGGAACGCTTCCCGGTTACCCACGTCGGCTGTGCTCATGGCTGTCTCCCCGGTCGAACCGGGCGGGCCGGCCCCGGCGTCGTTCGCCCGCCCGGCATCCGCGTGGGCCCTCTCCCACCCGGCGTGCGCGGCGTCCTGCGCTCCGGGAACGGCATCCCCCGAACCGGCTCCCGTCCCACCGAGGACGTGGTGGGCCCCGACCTGAACCGACGCCGGCGACGAGACGGTCACCGTCCTGCCCGGGCCGCTTTCCTCGACTCGGACCTCGCCTTCGGCATGGTCCACGGCGGACACCTGGACACCGCGGTGCTCGGCGCGATGCGGGTACCCGGACGGGGCGACCTGGCCGACTGGACACACCCGGCACAACGGTCAGGGGCTTGGGCGGCCAGACCGACCCGGTGAGAGGCGGTCCCCGCGGTGACGGCGTGGCCTACAGGTGCGGGTAGTCGGTGTAGCCGCGGTGGTCACCGCCGTAGAAGGTCGCGGGGTCCGGTGTGTTGTAGGGGCCCTGGGCGGCCAGGCGGGCGGGCAGGTCGGGGTTGGCGAGGAACAGCGCCCCGAAAGCGATCAGGTCAGCGGTGCCGTCCTGGATGAGGGTGAGTGCCTCCGGGCCGGTGGGCTGCGGGTGGGTGAGCGGGTTGAGGATGAACGTCGAGGGCCAGAGCTTGCGCAGGCGTGTGGTCAGCTCCCGGTCGGCTCCTTCGATCATGTGCAGGTAGGCCAGGTCCAGCTCGCTGAGTCGGGTGACCAGCGTGGTGTAGGTGCTCTCCACGTCCGCCGCGTCGTGCTCGGCGATGTCGTTGTAGGGGTTCGCGGGCGAGATGCGGAAACCGGTGCGGCGGCCGCCGATCGCCTTTGCGACGGCCGTAGCCACCTCCAGAGCGAAGCGGACCCGACCTGCCGCATCGCCGCCCCAGCCGTCTGTGCGCTGGTTGGCGTTGGGGGCGAGGAACTGGTGGATCAGGTAGCCGTTCGCGCCGTGGATCTCGACCCCGTCGAAGCCCGCGGCGATCGCGTTGCGTGCTGCGTCGGCGAAGTCCGCGACGGTGCGGCTGATGCCGTCGGCGTCCAGTTCGCGCGGGGTGACGAAGTCCACCGGCCCCTGGTGGGTGAACACCTGGCCCTTCGCGGCGACGGGCGAGGGCGCAACGGGACGCAGGCCGGCGGGAAGGAGACTGGGGTGGCCGATGCGGCCGGTGTGCATCAGCTGCGCGAAGATCACCCCTCCCTCGGCGTGGACGGCGTCGGTGACCTTGCGCCAGGCGGCCACCTGTTCCGGCGAGTGCAGGCCCGGTGTGTCGGGGTATCCCTGGCCGACGGGCGAGGGCTGTATGCCTTCGGTGACGATGAGGCCGGCGCTCGCGCGCTGGCTGTAGTAGGTCGCCATCAGGTCGGTCGCGGTGGCTCCGGGCCCATAGGCCCGGCTCCGGGTCATGGGCGCCATCACGATGCGGTTGGCCAGCGACCGGCCGGCCATGTCGACCGGGGCGAACGCATTCGTCATAGGAATCTCCTGCCGTCATCAGAAGGGAAGAAAGGGGGGCGGAGGGGGGGCATGTCCTGCCGGGCCTGTGTGCGGCGAGGGCTGCCCTCGGGCAGGCCCTCGCCGCACGCAGGACACGGATGGTGCCGTCGAGTCAGCCGGCTCCTCGTGCCCGCTCACTTGCCAGGTGGCTGTCGGTCGTGGTGCCTGACCGACTTCTCGATGAGGCGCGCACACGTGGTGAATGCCTGGATCTGTTCGGGGGTCAGATCGCGTACGGAGATCTGCTCCAGGGTGCGCCACATGTCGGCGATGGGCTCCCGCAGGGCGTGGCCGGCGTCGGTGAGGTGGACCACCATGACCCGCCGGTCGTGGGGAGCGGGTTCCCGGGTGAGCAGTCCGGCCTCCTGCATGCGGCGCAGTGACTTGGAGACGGTGGAGTGGTCGAGGCCGACACACTCCTGCAGTTCTGTCTGTGTCCGGCCGTCGCGGTCGAAGAGCTGCATCAGCAGCAGTTCCTGTCCAGGGTGCAGGTTCATGGCGCGCAGCATGGTGGCGGCGTGCGCGCGGTGGGTGCGGGCGAGCTGGAAGATGGCGTAGCTCAGCGGCCCCGCTTGTGCCGTGTTCGGCGGTTCCGGTGAGGTGGTGTCGGGCATTGCTGTTTCCTCGTCAGAAAGTTGAAAGACCGGTCAGTTGACGGTGAGGACGACCTTGCCGCGGTTGTGGCCGGCGTCGCTGGTCTGCTGGGCCTTGGCGGCTTCGGCCAGCGGGTAGGTGGCGCTGATGGTGGTGACCAGTGTGCCGTCGGCGGCCTGCCGGGCGAGTTCGGCCAGTCGCGTGGCGGATCGGCGCTGCGGGCCCTCGGCGAAGACGACGCCGAGTTCGGCGGCGCGGAAGTCGGCGGTGGTGACGATCCGGTCGGTGCCGCCGCGCAGGACGATGGAGTCCTCGAGTGCACCCTTGCCCGCGGCGTCGAAGACGGCGTCCACCCCTTCGGGGGCGAGCTCGCGGACCCGCTCGACCAGGTTGTCGCCGTAGACCAGCGCTGTGGCGCCGAGGGAGGTGACGTAGTCCTGGTTGGCCGGGCCGGCGGTGCCGATGACGCGGGCGCCGCGGGCGACGGCGAGCTGGACGGCTATGGTGCCGAGCGCCCCGGAGGCGCCGTGGATGAGCAGCGTCTCGCCGGAGGTGACGCCGAGCAGGTCCAGCACGCGTTCGGCGCCGTCGCTCGCCACGGGCAGAGCGGCGGCGTGCGTCCAGTCCAGGCCGGCCGGCCTGGGCGCGAGGACGGCTGCGGAGGCCAGGGCGTACTGGGCGTAGGAGCCGGTGTCGGACCAGCCCAGGACCTCGTCCCCCACCTTCAGGTGGTCGACGTCCTCGCCCACGGCGTCGATCACACCGGCGATCTCCCCGCCGGGCACGGCGGGCAGCGTGGTGGGGAAGATGGCCTCCATGATCCCGGAGCGGATCTTGCCGTCCACCGGGTTCACGCCGACCGCCTTGACGCGTACCCGGACCTGGCCGGGCCCGGGCTGAGGGATCTCGATCTCCGCCTCGTGCAGGACCTCGGTGCCGCCGAACCCGTCGAAAACAATGGCCTTCATGACTGATCTCCTCACTGGGATGTCGCGCCGACCGAATCCGTGGCCAGCCACATAAAAGTAGCACCGATTGTGTGGCTAGCCAAGTAATCGCCTCCAGGGATCCGGCGCGCAGCTCCCTGACCGGCCGCCGACCCGGCGGGGCGCTGGAGTGTCGTCGTGGGAGCGGCGGAACTTCGGCGGCATGGCGAGCGCCGTCCCGACCGTGCGCCAGGAGCGAACCGGCGACTTCTGGTGCGCCCGTTTCCCGTCCGGCGCGGGGGCGTCGGTCGAAGTCCGGCGCGCGTGCGGCGGCCTCTTCCTCCGCGAGCGTGGAAGCCACGGTCACCCGGTCGCCTGCGGAGAGCAGGCGGTCCACCTGCACACGCCACGGGACAGCCCCGGGACCGGCACCGATCCCTCGGGACAGTGCCGCCACCGGCCGCGAACGCCCGCCCCGTGCACGAGGACGTCCTCGGCGACGAGCTCCTCGGAGTCGGCGACTCCCTCGTCTCGAAGATCCGAAGACAGCGCCGACGACCTCGACCTCCCGCCTGCCGAGTGCTTCGGCTGAGTCGGGCAGGGAAGGACCGTGTCCGACGGCCGATCGGACTCACCGGGGCGCGCCTCACCGGCCGCGCCCGCACGGGCCGCGGGGAACCACCTTCCGAAGCATCCAGCGGTCCCGCGACCGAGCAAGTGAGAGTTCGTCAGGTCTACGCCGAGGGCGGGCGGCTGCTGCGGATCGTCCGCCGGTGAACCGGGCCGATGGTGACCGGGCTGCGGGCCCGGACGGTGCCGCTGTCGGCACAGGGCGTGCCGGCGGGGAAGATCGCCGAGGTGCCACTCACCAGCCCGGACCGGTCCTGGACGTGATCGACGATCAGCTTCTCCCACTGGTCGGCGAAGGCAGCTGCAGAGGTGGCCCGGGGGGCCGCGAGTGCGTCCTGTACCTGGCCGGCGCCCCGTTCGCGCACCGTGAGCCCGCTCGGAGGGGGCACCCCTCCTCCGCATCGTCACGACGCCGCGGTTCGTGCCGGCGTGCCCGCTGTCAAGGTGGCCGGCACGGCCCGCAGAGCGGCAGCGAATCCCCTGCGCGGTTGGGCCAGGGAAGGGTCGGCGTCGTAGGCGTCGAGCACGGCAGCGGACAGGCGGGCATGAGTCCGTACCGTGCCGGCCATCATGACGACCTGAGCACAGAACGCCACCGCTCCGTCGCCCGGTTCGGGGAGCCGGCGGCGCACCAGTGCGGCCGTGGCCTCGATGTCGCCGATTGCCGTCCGCCGCCAGCGGCCGGCCACTTCGGCGGAGACGTTACGCTCCAGCACGCCCGCCTGGGCGCTGAAGAGGTCACACCGGACCCGGCGCCCCTCCAACGATCGGACGAGGACGCCGGCAAGCCGATCACCACGCTCCCCAACGGGAGCGCCCGGATCGATTTCGGGGCGCTCCTTCCGGCTGACCGCGTCCTGTCCTGCCCCGCGGCTGTCGGCCGCGCCGGCGCTTCGGACCGTCGCGCGACGGTCCCGGACCCCCTGGCCGCCAGTAGCCCGGTCGAGGGCGTTCACGGCGTCACACGGGGTTCGCCCATTCCTCGCGCAACATTCCGAAGAGCACGCGGTCGTAGCGTTCCCCCTCCACCAGCACGGCCGACCGGCGGCGGCCTTCCTCTCGGAAGCCCAGCCTGGTGAAGGCGCGCATGGCACGCTCGTTGCCGCTCCAGGTGTCCAGTTCCAGCCGGCTCAGGCGGTAGGCACCGAACAAGTGGTCCACGAGCAGCCGCAGCGCCTCGCTGCCGTGGCCGCGGCCCCAGAACTCCCGCTCCCCGATGGTGACTCCCAGCGTGGCCACTCCGACGTACGGATCGAGGTCCCGGTAGTCGGCCATGCCGATCACCTTTCCGCCTGCCAGGTCCTCGACCGTGAACACAGCGGACTCCCTCGGGCTCAGTCGCAGCATGGTCTCGAAGCCGAGCCCGATCGCCTCCGCTGTGACCGGGCCGAACAACGGATCACCACCCGCGGCCCAGCGCACCACCTCCGGATCGTTGCGCCACCGGAAATGGTGCTCAGCGTCTTCGGAGCCCAGCGCGCGCAGCCTTACCAGCTTTCCTTCGAACATTCGGGCACACTAACCGACCGCCGGGGATCGCCGTGCATACGCGAACAGCCGCGGGACCACCGGGTGCCGGGGAGGCGGCGCCCGGTGGCGGGGCCGGTCAGGCCCAGATGGACAGGCGGGCGGTGGTGGGGGCGACGTCACAGAAGTAGCTGACCGCCTGACCGCGGGCCACATAGTCCCTGCCGGCCGCGTCGCAGGCGGCGGCGCTCGGGTACATGCCGACGTAGACGTACCCGGCGGCCTGGGCGGACGGCGCGACCAGCAGTGCCACTGCGGCCAGCAGTCCGGTCAGGCTCAGGGTCGAGATCGCTTTGCGCATGGGTGTGTTGCTGCCTTCCTGTTCCGGTGGCGAGCGCTCCGGTCGTGATCCTCCGGTGCTGGGTGAGCAGCTTCCTGCACGGTCGGCCGTATGGCAATGGTCAAGACCAATTCGGCCGGAAGCCGTCGGACCGGCGCGGGCCGGCGGGTTGGCCCGCGACCGGGGCAGGGACGTACGGTGCCGTGCGGCCCCTCCCCCGTCGGACCGGCCGCCGCGGCGCACGGCCCGCCGGGCCCTTCGGAGGTACCTGCCGCCGGGGGGATGGGACACCGCTCCCGTGCCTCCCTTCAGGGCGACGCGGCGCTCGTGGGCCGGGGACGTGGCGGCGTGCCCGTCACTCCGTCCGGGCATAGCCTTGCCCTACGGGTCCTGCCGAGGTCTGACCGCGCGTACGCGGATCCGAGGCGAGCGCGGCCGCACAGGGCCCCCAGCGGTGGCGGAGGTGCCTCGTGACCGGTATCGGTGGTCCGGCCGCCGACAGCGCGGAGCTGGACGCCACCTTGGCGGAGACGGTGCGCCGGACGGGCGCATCGCTCGGCGCCCTGTACCTGCTCGCACCGGACGGGCGACTGCTGCTTCTCGACGCGCTGTGCGGAGCGGGCGCCGAGCTGGCCGCGCCCTGGCGGACCGTTCCGGTGGCCGCTCCGGCTCCGGTGGCCGACGCGGTCCGGTACGACCGCCTGGTGTGGGCGGGCAGCCAGGACGGTGACCGAGGTCGCGCTCGTGCCGGGAGCGGCACTCGCCTTCTGCCGGTGGTGCCGCAGGAAACCGGCGTTTGCGGGTAGGCGTACAAGGCCCCGGGGCCGAGACGCTGTGACAGCAGCGCGAGGCGAGTCGGCCTTCGCCGCCCGTCACCGCCGAGAAGGAGGTCGGATGCGTCTTTTCCACAGCCGTCCCACTGACCCCGGCTACCGCCGTGTGCGGCACGGGCGCGGATTCCGCTACCTCGACGCCCGGGCGAAGCCCGTGAAGGACGCGGCGGAACTGGCCCGGATCCGCGGCCTGGTGATACCGCCGGCGTGGCGGGACGTGTGGATCTGCGGCCGTGCCAACGGGCATCTGCAGGCCGTGGGCACCGACGCCGCCGGGCGCCGCCAGTATCTGTACCACCCGCAGTTCCGCGCCGAGCAGGAGACGGCCAAGCACGAGCACGTGCTCGACGTCGCCGAAGTGCTGCCCACGGTGCGTGAGGCCGTCGAAGGCCATCTGCGCGATCGGGGACTGACCCGGACACGAGTGCTGGCCACAGCCGTCCGCCTGCTCGATCTCGGTTTCTTCCGCATCGGCAGCGACCGCTACGCCGATCTGAACAGCAGCTACGGCCTGAGCACGCTGCTGCGCGACCACACGCGCTGCGTGAACGGCACGGTCCTGTTCACCTACACCGGCAAGCACGGCAAGGAAGTCGTCCGGACCATCGCCGATCCGGCCGCCTGCCGCAGCCTCAGAGCGCTGAGGCGGCGAAGGACCGGGAGCGAGCGGCTCCTGGCCTACCGGGACCGAGGGTGCTGGCGCGACATCAGCGGCGACGACGTCAACCTGTACCTCAAGGAACTCGCCGGTCTGGAGATCACCGCGAAGGACTTCCGGACCTGGCACGCCACCGTCATGGCCGCTGTGGCGCTCGCCGTCTCGCGACCCGTCGTCGCCGGCGAGAGCGCACGGCGGCGGGCCATCGCCCGGGCGGCGCGGGAAGTGGCCCGATACCTCGGCAACACCCCCGCGGTCTGCCGTGCCTCCTACATCAACCCACGGGTGATCGAGTTGTACGAGGAGGGCGTGACGGTCGCCGAGGCGCTTCCGTACCTGGGGAACGAGAGTTCGTACGGGATTCCCGCCACCCAGGGGCCGGCCGAACGGGCCGTGCTGCGCATGCTCCGCGACGACGGCTGACGTCCACCTCCCGAGCCGGACCCGAGACGGCGCCCCCGAGAGGTTCGCGGTCCCGGGGCGTCACGGCGACGGTGCGGGCCGAGGGGCCTCGCCGTCTGCGGGTGCGTCGATCTCGCAGCCGTCCACGACGAGATCCGGCCGGGTGACCCCACCGGGTCTCGTCCGTGCGCGGGCGCCACGGGCCCCGGCCCGCGCCGCGGCAGGGCGCCTGGCTGGGCTCCGGCCCGCTGTTGATCACCGTGACGCGGTCGGCTCCGTGCGAACGGCTGTGTCGCTCAGGTGCGGGTCCGGCGTTGGTCGCCGCCGTTCGAGCAGGAGTACAGCCGGATCAGGGTGCCGTTGGCGGTCGGAGTCCCGCCGGGCCCCCGAACCGCCGTCGGCGACAGGCTCGTTCGCGACGTCCCATGGGGCGATCTCGCCCTTGTGGCGGCCCGTCACGCCGTTGACGTGGCCGATCACCGCCCGAAGCAGGGCGCTCCCGCTGAGGCTCCGCATCCAGCTGGGCTGCCGGGAGTGCCGGGCCAGGGTGTGACCGCGCACCTGTTCGCCGTTCCGCACGGCCCGGTCGTAGACGTGGTCCGGCGCCGAAGTCGAACTGGCCCCGCTGCCGTGCGGTGGCGTCGATCTTCATCTGGTTCTCGGCCGTCACCATGGTTGTGTGACGAACACAGCCGACCTCCCAGACGGGAATGATCGAGGTGGTGTGATACGCCGTCAACACCTGTCGCCAAAAAAGTTTCGGTTCGCTGCCGAAACTTTCGGGACTCCATGAGGAAGGGCACAAGCTGGTTCTGCCCGCGTGTACGACGGCATGTGGCGGCAGGTGGCGCATTCTGGGGCTCGCAACTTTTCGGAGTGAACAGCGACACATGCGCGGGGAGTTGACGCCGTTCGCCGGTTCCCTATCATTCAGGATGCTCGACGCGTCGACCGCAGTTCGATATGTCGAACACATCGAGCCGCTCCATCGCGAAGCGGAGCAACCCCGGGCGGCCTCCCCGAGGATCGGGGCCGCAAGGAGTTCCTGCCTCGCATATGTCATGGCCGCGCCAAAAAGGCGTCTGGCCGTGCCTCCGGGATGGTCGGCCGCCCAAGCCGTCACCCCCCTCGCACAGCGCACTGCACCCGACAGTCCGGACAACCTTTGACGAGGTCGACCGGAACCGCCCACTCGAGGTTGAGGAAGTCCCCATGCACAGAGGTAGTTTCAGCCGCAGGCCATTATCCGCGGTGCTGACCGTCGCGGTGGCGGTCCTGGCCGCGTTGGCGGCGATGCTCGGCGTGACCCCGGCTCAGGCGGCCACCAGCGGAGCCCTGCGCGGCGCCGGTTCGAACCGGTGTCTCGATGTGGTCGGCGCGAGCCAGGACAACGGCGCGTACCTGCAGATCTACGACTGCTGGGGTGGGACCAACCAGCAGTGGACGCTGACGGACGATCACCAGTTGACCGTGTACGGCGACAGGTGCCTGGATGTCCCCGGCCACGCCACCACGCCCGGGACCCGGGTGCAGATCTGGTCCTGTTCCGGGGGTGCGAACCAGCAGTGGCGGGTGAACTCCGACGGTACGGTCGTCGGCGTCGAGTCCGGGCTGTGCCTGGAGGCGACGGGCGGCGGCACCGCCAACGGTACGGCGGTGCAGACCGGGACGTGCAACGGTGGCAGCAACCAGAAGTGGGCCGGCCTGGCCGACACCCCGCCGACGGGCGGCACGTGCTCCCTTCCGTCGACGTACCGGTGGACGTCGACGGGTGTGCTGGCACAGCCGGCGAACGGGTGGGCCGCACTGAAGGACTTCACCAACGTGGTGTACAACGGCAAGCACCTGGTCTACGGGTCGAACGTGAACGGATCGTCGTACGGCTCGATGGCGTTCGCCCCGTTCACGAACTGGTCGGACATGGCGTCGGCCGGCCAGACCGGGATGAGCCAGGCCGCGGTGGCGCCCACGCTGTTCTACTTCGCGCCCAAGAAGATCTGGGTGCTGGCCTACCAGTGGGGTGCGTGGCCCTTCATCTACCGCACGTCGAGCGACCCGACCAACCCCAACGGGTGGTCCGCGCCGCAGCCGCTGTTCACCGGGAGCATCTCTGGCTCCGGCACCGGCCCGATCGACCAGACCCTGATCGCCGACGACCAGAACATGTACCTGTTCTTCGCCGGTGACAACGGCAAGATCTACCGGGCGAGCATGCCGATCGGGAACTTCCCGGGCAACTTCGGCTCGTCGTACACGACGGTCATGAGCGACACGACGAACAACCTGTTCGAGGCCCCGCAGGTCTACAAGGTCCAGGGCCAGAACCAGTACCTGATGATCGTCGAGGCCATGGGCGCGAACGGGCGCTACTTCCGTTCGTTCACGGCCTCCAGCCTGAGCGGCTCGTGGACCCCGCAGGCCGCGAGCGAGAGCAACCCCTTCGCGGGCAAGGCCAACAGCGGCGCCGGCTGGACCAACGACATCAGCCACGGTGACCTGGTCCGCAACAACCCCGACCAGACCATGACCATCGACCCCTGCAACCTGCAGTTGCTCTACCAGGGCAAGTCACCCACCGCGGGCGGCCCCTACGACCAGCTGCCGTGGCGGCCGGGCGTACTCACCCTGCGCCGCTGACCGCCCGGTGCGCGGCGAGCGTGATGCGCAGCGGTTCGCAAGCCGGTCGCGAGGAGCGGTTCACGACCGGGCCCGTTCCACCCGCTGACCGCGCTCACCGTTTCGGAGAACCCCGGCCGTGCGACGGCCGGGGTTCCCCCCGCCGGTGCGGTCACGACGGTTCACCCGCCTCCCGGGACGTCGCCCGGCCGGGAGTGAGCGCACCCGCCCCTGGACCGCCGGCCACTCGAGCTTCCTGCAACGGCACCCGCGGCGGCTGTCCGGCAACGCCCGCGTGCGCCGGGCCGTGCCGGGCCTGGACCGGCCAGGCGGCCTCGGCGGCGTGCCGCGGCGGGGACAGCGGCGGTCGAGCGGGACACCGTGAGGGGCGGGCGACACCCGTGACGCGGCGCCGATCCACCGCGGCCCGAGGCCGCGACGGATCGCGTCCTGGGACCGAGGCAGCACGCGTCAGGGCGGCAGCGCGCGTCACCCGAAGGTCGAGCAGGACGCCGGCTCGCCTGAACGGTACCCAGTCGTGAACCAGCGTTCGCGTTGCGCCGACGATCCATGGGTCCAGGTGTCGGGGTCGACGCGGCCCTGGGCTCCCTGCTGGATCCGGTCGTCGCCCACGGCGGCCGCAGCATCGAGGGCGTCGTCGATGTCGGCCGCGGTGACCTGGTCGAGGAGCGGGCGGCCCGTCCTCTCGTCGGGCGTGGACGCGGCGTGGTGGGCCCACACACCCGCGTAGCAGTCCGCCTGGAGTTCCAGCTTCACCGACGCGCTGCCGGCGCCCCGGCGGTCGTCTCCGACCTTGTCCATCGTGCCGAGCAGGTCCTGGACATGGTGCCCGTACTCGTGGGCGACGACATAGGCCTGGGCGAAGGGTCCGCCCCTGGCGGCGAAGCGCGAGGTGAGCTCACGGAAGAAGTCGACGTCGAGGTAGACCTTCTTGTCGCCGGGGCAGTAGAACGGCCCGACGTCGCTGTCGGCGGCCCCGCATGCGCTGTCCGTGCGCGACGTGAACAGCACGGTCTTCGCGGGCTCGTACGCGCGGTGCTCGGCCCTGAAGTGGGACGCCCAGTAGTCCTGCACACTGTTGACGACGCCGACGACCCGGCAGTCCGTGCGCTCGTCGGCGTCCGCGCCCGAGCGGCAGTCGGCACGCACGTCCTGCGTGCCCGACACCGCCGGGCCCGCGGGACTGCCGCCGTCACCGCCGCCGGTCGGGTCGATGCCGAGGAACAGCGCGATCAGCAGCCCGACGAGGCCGACCGCTCCGCCACCCAGGGCCAGGCCACCACGCCCCCCGCCACGCCGGTCGTCCACCTGTGAGCTGTCCAGCTCCGCATCGTCGTCGAAGTCCATGCGCCGCCAACCGCCTTCTTCCGTCACTCCGGTCGAACAGCGGATGCCCCGGCACCGCCGTCTTCATCATTCCTCCGGCGTCCGAATCCGCGGCGGGGTCCACACCGCGTGCGGACCGAGGCCGGCGACACGGCCGCTCGCGCACGGTCCCGCACATCGCACTCGCGCTCACCGCGGCCGGCGCCGGTCCGCCTCGCCGGCGGCGTCCACGAGCCGGAGAACAGCGACGTGCCCGTGTGTGCTTCCGCGTGGTGCGTCAGGCGTGCAGGACGACCTTTCCGGCGACGGTGCCGGACTCGGCCAGCCGCATCGCCTCGGCGACGCGTGCGAGGGGCAGCTCGGCGGCGATCTGGGCGGTGATCTCACCACGCTGCAGCGCGGCGAACACCTCGGTGAGGTCGGCGTGCAGCCGGCCCCGGAAGCGGCTGGGGCTGAGGGCGCGGCCGGCCCAGACGTTGAAGAAGTAGGCGCGGCGGCCGTTGGGCAGGGCGTTCCACACCCAGATGCGGCCCAGGAGCTTGAGCACGGGCCACTGCTTGGAGCCCTCGTCGTCACGGGTGGAGGCGCTGCCGTAGGAGACGAGCGTGCCGCCGGGCGCGAGCAGACGCCAGGAGTCGACGACGCTGCGGCCGCCGACGTGGTCGAAGACGGCGTCGACACCGCCCGGGGCCAGCTCGCGGACGCGGGCCGGGATGTTCTCGGTGCGGTAGTCGATCGGCGTCACCCCCCGTTGGCGCAGGGCCGCGTGGTGGCGGGCGGAAGCGGTGCCGATCACGTTCGCACCCGCGGCGTGGGCGAGTTGGACCAGGACCGAGCCGACTCCCCCGTTGGCGCCGTGTACCAGGACGGTGTGCCCGGCGCGGACACGGGCCTTGCGGTGCAGCATCTGCCAGGCCGTGATGCCGTTGATCACCACGGTCTCCGCCTCCGCCGCGCCGATCCCGTCCGGGACCGGCACTACGTCGGCGGCGTCGACGACCACATGGCTGGCCCAGCCGCCGACCTTCACCAGTGCGGCCACCCGGGTGCCGACCAGGGCCGCATCGACGCCCTCGCCGACCGCGGCGACGGTGCCGACCAGGTCGTAGCCGGGGACGAAGGGGAAGGGCGGCTGGTCGTAGTAGCGGCCCCGGCGCATCTGCTGTTCCGCGAAGGAGACGCCGGTGGCTTCCATACGGACCACCACCCGGCCCGGGCCGGCGGCGGGGACGGTCCGGCGCCGCACCTGAAGCCCCTCCGGCTCGACCTTGCCCGGCAGCACGACCTCGACCATCTCAGCGGTGTTCATGACGACCTCCCTAGGCTCCAGCAGCTCCGTTAGCGGCTGGCGCTTTCGTTAGAGGTTATAACCTCCTTGCGGAGTGACAGTCAAGCGTGTTCGTAATAGGGTCTAACCCAGAGTGTGCGGCCAGCCGCTTCACCCGGCTCCTGGGGGCCGGACCGACACACAGGAAAAGGACGAGCCCATGTCCACCGCGGGCAAGGAGACCCCACGCGAGCGCTACCGCGCCCAGCTACGTGCGGAGATCAAGGAACGCGCCTGGGAGCAGATCGCCGCGGCCGGTGCGCCGGGACTCTCCCTCAACGCCATCGCCAAGCACATGGGCATGAGCGGCCCCGCGCTCTACCGGTACTTCGCCGGCCGGGACGAACTGATCACCGAGCTGATCCGGGACGCCTACCGCAGTCTCGCGGACACCGTCCGCACCGCCGCCGCATCGGGCGCCGATCTCGCCGGACTCGGGCACGCGCTGCGCACCTGGGCGCTGGAGGACCCCCAGCGCTACTTCCTCATCTACGGCACACCGGTCCCCGGCTACCACGCGCCCGACGACGTCACCCTGATCGCCTCAGACATCATGGACGCCCTCCTCGTCGCCGCCCAGTCGGCCGGCGGCCCCGCCACGGCCGCCGCGGCGGCGGAGACTCCGCTCGAATCCCACCTCGCCGAACACCGACAGTGGGCGGGCGACCACCCCGCCTCCCCGGTGGCCCTGCGCCGCGCCCTGCACTTCTGGACCCGCCTGCACGGCATCCTCTCCCTGGAACTCGCAGGCCACTTCGCCGACATGGGATTCGACCCGGCCGAACTGTACGAGAACGAACTGCGGCACCTGAGCCAGTAGAGCAGGCGGTCCGCAGCGCCCGGCGGGTGGTCGTCCTGTCGGTAGCGGAGTCAGGTCGCGGCCGGACTGATGTTCTGGTTCGCGTGGAAGAAGTTGTCCGGGTCGTAGGTCCGCTTCACCTCCGCGAGCCGGTCGTAATGGTCGCGGTAGGTGGCCCTGACCCGGTCCTGCCCTTCGCCGGACCCCATGAAGTTGACGTACGCGGCGCCCATCGAGTGGGGGCGGAGGGCGTCGGAGTAGGCGATGCTCCACTCCTTGATCGTCTCGGCGTTGGCGGGGTCCGGGTCGATGCCGGCGATGACGCCCGACCATGTGGCGTCGCGGTAGGCCCACGCCGTGTCGTCCGGCTCCACGTGGTGGGCGGCCCCATCGATCGGGTAGAGGTGCATGGTCGACAGGCCGGTGGGCAGTGCCTCGGCGAAGTCGGCGTGCACGTCGATGGCCTCGTCGCTGATCCGGTCGAAGAACGCTCCGCGCCAGTACCACTGCAGGCCCGGAGCCAGTAGGTCGTCGAACATGCTCTGCACGGCGGGGTACGGCATGGGCGCGGTGAAGTGGAAGGCCGGCCCGGAAGGCGCGTCGACGGATGCCAGCATGTCCGGCCCGCGCTCCGGGTCACCAGTCCAGCAGTACACGACACCGCACATCTTGCGGCCGTGGATCTCCCCGGGGAACGGCTGACTCGGCGGTACAGCGAGCGCGGCGAAGAAACCGGTGAGGTCCTCGGACGCCTGGGGCAGGAAGTCGCGGTACCACCGCAGTACCTCCCGGGTGCGGTCCACGGGCCACAGAGTGATGCCCAGCACGACGATGTCGACCGGGTGGAGCCGGAAGGTGAACGAGGTGACCGCACCGAAGTTGCCCCCGCCACCGCGCAGTGCCCAGAAGAGGTCCGGGTGCTCCTCCTCGCTCGCGGTGACGAACGAGCCGTCGGCCAGCACCACGTCGGCGGCCAACAGGTTGTCGATGGTCAGTCCGAACCTGCGCGTGAGATGACCGTGCCCTCCGCCCAGGGTGAGGCCACCGACGCCCGTGGTGGACTGGATACCGGCGGGCGTGGCAAGGCCGAATGCGTGACCGGCATGGTCCAGGTCGCCGAGCAGGGCGCCACCGCCGACTTGGGCCGTACGGGACTCGGGGTCGACGCGTACCCAGCGCATCGGCGACAAGTCGACGGTGACACCGCCGTCCACCATGCACAGCCCTGGGCCGCTGTGGCCCCCGCCGCGCACGGCGATCTCCAGGCCGTGGTCCCGCACGAAGTCCACGGCGCCCATCACGTCCGCCGCGTCCGCGCAGCGCACCACGGCGGCGGGGCGCCGATCGATCATGGCGTTGTAGATCGTGCGCGCCGCCGTGTACGCGGAGTCCTGGGGTCCGATGACCGGACCACGCAGCGCCGTCCGCATCTCTTCCAGTGTGATGTCGTCCATCACGTTCTCCTCGCAGCGGTCCACCGCGGTAGGGAGCCGTGCCGGGCTCTGGCCGGCGGCGGCGGATCACTGTCACGCGGACCACGCGGCGCGCGCACGGCCGGCTGGTGTTCCCAGCGTCTCGCCGACGCGAGGTGCCCGCATCCGCACTGATGCAGCTGACCGTCGTAGTCGTAGGAGACCGGGGCCAGCCCTGTCCCGGCCGTCCCGTCGAGCCGAGCTGTCGTAGCAGGCCGCCGACGGCAGGGGCCGGGTGGTGCCGGGCCGGAGGTGGGACAGCTGCCGCTGCGACAGGAACGTGCTCCGTGCCACCCGTCTCCTCTGTGTGCACCAGCGCCACGACGGTGAGATCTGGCCGCTCGCCCGAACGGCTCGACGTGGGACCGCGGGCAGGGCGAGCCGCTACCGCGTACGGCCGGGCCCCGGCCGGCCCCCGTTCCACGGGGATCGGCCGGGGCGATCCGTGCGTTGGCGCGTGTGCGTCCCGTACGGCGACCGTCAGACGCCCTGCCACAGGGTGGGGCCGTTCGGCGGCTGCCAGCCCCGGGTAGGCGGTGTGGCCTGCACCGGCAGCTGACGCCGTTGTATCGCTGCGCATCGAACCGAGGGCTCGGGATGTCCGTGAAACGGACCTCTCCCTGGGCGCCGGGACGTCAGCCCCGGACGATGTTCTCGGCCTGGGGGCCCTTCTGGCCCTGGGTGACGTCGAACGTGACCGGCTCCCCCTCGACCAGTTCGCGGTACCCGTTGCCGGAGATGTTCGAGTAGTGGGCGAAGACGTCCGGTCCACCGCCGTCCTGGGCGATGAAACCGAAGCCCTTCTCGGAGTTGAACCACTTCACGGTGCCGCTGGCCATACTGTGTCCTTCGATCTCGCCGGGGGTGCCGGCCGGGGTGGGTAACGGGGTCTCCCAGGAAAGGCGGACACCCGGCACCGGTTCTACCCCGCCCGGGGCTCCGCCATTCGATCATCACCCGAGAAGCAGGAACCCTTCCGTCCGAGCGGCTGGCGCTGCGGCGGGCCAGCGCCCCGTGCCGGCGGTCCTCGCGGCGCCAAGGCCTCATCTCGCCCCGTGCCCGGCCATGAGCCGCCGGCCGTGGGCAGGGTCCGGACCGCTTGTCAGCATCCGATGGTGTGCCAGCCGTCGACGTCGACCAGACCGATGACCGAGCCGATCGCGTCGGTGAGGTGGCAGCCGGGCGGGAAGTCCGTGCCCAGGCTCTCCCCGGCGCCGGCCCGCAGCAGCTCCTGGATCTCCTGGCGGGGTCGCGACGCGCCGTCTCCGGGTCGATCTCCACGGTGACGACTCGGGAACTCGGATGCCGAGCCGTCGGCCGAGTTCGCCGACGACGGTCTCCGCGCGTCCCACGTCCGGACTCCCGCCGTCGCCTGCCCTGTCGAGCGTGATGGCGCCGCACCCGGGGACGCGCTGCGGGCCCGGCCCGACGAGTGGGACCGGACGGTGGGCGTCAACCTCAAGGGGCTCACGTAGCTCGCCAAGGCCGCCCAAGCCGGGGCGGTCCGCGCCGGTCCTGGGACGCGACTGCGGTACCGCTGGTACCGTGGATACCATGTCGGACGCCAAAACAGCGATGAACCTTCGCTTCCCCGACCCCGCGCAGCGGGCCGCCATCGCGGCAGCCGCCAAGCAGGCGGGGGTCAGCATGCAGGAGTACATCCTCTCCGCCGCCTACGACCGTGCGACCGCTGTGGAACGGCGGTTCCTGGACGGTTTCCAGGCGTCCATGGCCCGTAGCGGCGCGGCCTTCGCTGCCGAGCCGAGCAGCCTTGACCCCAGTGCCGAGCAGCGGGCGGCCGAGCAGGAGGCGCAGCGGGAACTCGGACAGCACCAGGAACGAGGCCACGCCGCGTGACGCAGCCGGAGCCGCTCCACCCGCTCGACGTCACGTTCCTGCTGCACGCCGCCGAGCTGCTCGACGGTGATCCGCAGGTCGACGACTTCGGACCGCTGTACGCCGCTGTCGCCCGGGTCAATGCCCGGGCGATGGAGCGCGACATCTACGGATCTCTGCATCTCAAGGCCGGCGCGCTGCTCCAGACCCTGGCGAAACTGCCGTGCCTGGAGCATTCCAACGAGCGTTTCGCCTGGCATGCGACCGAGGCGTACCTGATCCTCCACGCGCGCCGGCTCGACTATCCGCCCAAGGCGGCCGTCGCGCTCGTGCGGGACGCCGCCTCCGGAGCCCTCGGCATCGCCCAGATCGCCCGCCAGCTGCGCGACTGGACCCTCGCCTGACCGCTCGGGAAGGAGCCGGGTCCGGCTCGGGGCGGCCGGGGCGCGGCAGTCCCGTCCCCGCCGCCCGGCCTCAGTCCGATGGCGACTGGGAACCTCAGCGTGAGCGCGGGTGCGGCAGGTGCCTGGAAGCCTCCGAACGGCTTTGACCGAGCTGTGACAGCAGCACTGGCCTGACTGCCCTCCGGCGGGGTACAAGCTCCGCGACCCGTACCGGAGTTCTGGGTGCCTCTCCACAGCCGGCCGGAGTCGGAGCGATACGCAGAGGACGAGAGCGAGTACACCGTCGTCCTGGAGCGGTACGACACCGTCGTCATCGATGAGTCGTCCGGTGACCATATCCACGTGATCACCCCGGTCCGGGCGGCCGAAGCCGAGGTTCCGCTGTTCCGGCCGGACGCCTGTCGTCGGTAGAGCGTGCTGGAGGACGACCCTGACCCGGAGTTCCGCACCCACTGCCATCTCCCCGCCGGCCGCCAACCCGCTGGCTACGTGGCTGACGAAGACCGTTGAGGACCGGCATCGCGTGAGCACCCCGTCACCGAGCGGGTGAGTTCGGGTCGGGGACGGGAGGCGACTGGAGGTTGCGCGGGTTCCTGGCGCGCGGGCCCCACCCGTCCCCGACTGCACCACACCTACCCGGAAGTCCCTTCTGTACGCGTTCACCCGATGCCGCCCTCGGTGATTCGCCGGACAAGCCGGTAGGGCCCAGCCGTTCTCGGCTGGGCCCTACCGGGGGGTGCGCGTGGCGTCAGGTCACCATCGGTACCAGCGGCCGCGACCACCGCCTGCGTTGGTGGAACGCATCACGAAACCGAGCAGCCATACCACCAGAACGATGACGGCCACCCACCACAGAATCTTGAGGGCGAAGCCGGCACCGAAAAGGATGAGCGCGAGAAGCAGGACAAGCAAAAGGGGAACCATCGTCATCAACCTCCTGACCTCCGATTGCCCTGCATCGCCGCGCACATTCCTCGGTAGCGCCTTTGTTTGCGGAAGTTGGGCCGGGGCACCAGTCGGTTACCGCAACGGCGAACGGATACTTCGAGGAGGCTGTCTTTCATGAGTGCCGGCGAGAAGGCCAAGGCGAAGACCGAGCAGGCCAAGGGCAAGACCAAGGAGGCCGTGGGCAGGACCCTCGGCAACGACCGCATGGTCGCCGAAGGACAGGCCGAGAAGAGCACCGGTGACGCCCGTGAGGCGAAGGAGAAGACGAAGGACGTGTTCAGGAACTGACGTCCCCTTCACCCCTCGGTTCTCCGAGAAGAGAGGGAATCCTCCTGCCGATGGAGGATTCCCTCTCTTTTCTGTCGTCGTGGCGCTGTGATCGGATGCAGGGGCCGATCTGGTCCAGTCGGACTCCCTCCCGGCGATCTTCCTCTGCATCCGCTTCGGCGGACGGGGCCGACTGCCCGAACCGCCCCGCCAGTTCCACCCGCCGGCCCCGCCACACCGGCTCGATCTGCCGGTGGGCCTGCCCGCGCTGCTGTTCGGCGCGCTGTTTCTCGCCGACGGCCGCGGCGGCCGGCCAGGTCGCTTCGACCTGCCCGGCCTGCTGCTGAGTGCGGGCGGTTTGAGCACGGTGATGTTCGGTGTGTGCGAAGGGCCCAACCGCGGCTGGTCCTCCCCCGCCGTCCTCACCGCCCTGGCGTCCGGCGCGGTCCTGCTGACCACCGCCGTGGCCGTGGAACTGCGCACGGACCATCTCGCGCTGCGGTTGCGCCTGTTCGCCGACCGGCTGTTCCGGGACACCAACGTGATCAACCCGGTCGGCCTGATCCCCGTCATGGGCACCCTGTACCTGGGTCCGCTCTTCCTCCAGCAGGCCCAGGGCCGTACGGCGCTGGAGTCGGGCCTGACGACCTTCCCCGAGGCTTTCGGCGTGCTGCTGACCGTCCAGCTCTCCGCCATCCTGTACACCAGGGTCGGCCCGCGCGTCATCGTCGGCTGCGGACTGGCCGGTGTCGGCGCGGTACTGCTGCTGTTCGCCCGCTGCGGCACGGACACCGGTCTGTGGGCCTTCCGCGGTCTGATGCTCCTGTTCGGGGCCGCGATCGGCTGCTTCTTCATCCCCACCACGGTCGCCTCGCTGGCCACCGTCGAGCGCGCGGATCTGCCCCAGGCCACGATGCTGAACACCGCCGTACGGCAGACCGGCGGCGCGCTCGCGCCGGCCGTGGTCACCACGGCACTCGTGCTGGGCACACCGCCGGGCGCCGGCGCCGTACCGCCCTTGGCGGCCTACCAGCACTCGTATCTCGCTCTGGCCGCGATCGCGGCGGCGACGGCGGTCTTCGCCTTCACCCTCCCCGACGGTCCCGCCCGGGCCGCCGCCGGTCACACGACCGGCACGTCCGGCCGGCCTGCTCCCCTCCGGCAGCGGAGGGGCCGGGTCGGCTCCTGAGACCACCGGGCCACCGTCACAACAAGTCGCCGCCGCCCGCCGTCAGTCGGCGGCGAGGTCGTGGGGAAGCCGGCGGGCCGAGGCGGCGGTGTGGGGTCCCGGCGGGCGCCGCTTCGCCGTGTCACCGCTAGGTCTCGTCGGTCAGCCGTCGCCGTCCGCCGCGCCGGTGCGCAAGTCCAGGGTCCAGTTCTGGCCGACGAGATCGTGGCCGAAGCTGTGGTGACGCTCCTCGTCGGCGAGGGTGAAGCCGAAGCTCTGGTAGATCCTGCGCGCCGCGGTCAGCACGTCGTTGGTCCACAGCGTCACCTGCTCGTAGTCCGCCACGCGGGCGAAGGCCACGCATTCCTCGACCAGGCGCGTCCCGAGGCGAAGGCCCCTGCCCTCCGGTGTGACGAGCAGGATCCTCAGCCTGGCCACGTGCGGCTGATCGCCGGCGACCAGGAAGACGCAGCCCACCCGCCGGCCGTCCACCTCGGCGATCCAGCCCGCCTCACGTGCCGGATCGTGCTCGGTTCCGTAATCGGCGACGATCTTGGCGACCAGGACCTCGAAGTCGGTGTCCCAGCCGAACTGCTGGTCGTACACCTGGCCATGGGCCATCACCACCCATCCCAGATCGCCGGGACGGTCGGCGTGGCGTATGACGACGTGCTTCTGATCCTGCTGCGACATGAGCTGCTCTCCCGGCCCCGTGATCGTCCCGCCCACCCCACTGAAACAGTTGTTTCAGTTAGGCTAGCTGCATGCCCCACGAGACGCCAGCCCCCTCCGCCCGGCAGAACGAGCTGCTGGACGCGGCCTACCGGTACGCACTCGCCCACGGCCTGGCCGACCTGTCACTGCGCCCGCTGGCCGAGGCCATCGGCTCCAGCCCGCGGGTCCTGCTCTTCCTCTTCGAGAGCAAGGACGGCCTGCTGCGAGCCCTGCTGGCCCGCGCCCGCGCCGAGGAACTGGCGCTCCTGGACCGGGCCAGGCAGCCCGATCGCCCCACCGGACTCGCGCCCGCCGTCGAACGGGTCTGGACGTGGCTCGCCGCGCAGGAGCACCGGCCACTGCTGCGTCTGTGGGCCGAGGCGTACGCGCGCTCCCTCGTCCAGCCCGACGGGGCCTGGGCCGGGTTCGCCCGGGCGACGGTGGAGGACTGGCTCGGCGTCCTGGCCGACTGCCAGTCGCCGTCCGAACGGGACAGTGAGGACGGTGCCGTCCGCCGCACCCTTGCCCTGGCCGTCCTGCGCGGCGCCCTGCTCGACCTCCTCGCCACCGACGACGAGCAGCGGCTCACCAAGGCCGTCGAAGCCCAACTCGCCCTGCTGCGCGGGTAGCGCAGGAGCCGGACGCCCAACCGGTACGCAGCCGGTCCGCCGAGCGCGCCGGGAACCGTGCCCCGGCCGTCCTCAGCGTGATCGTGGAGCCCGTCCTTCCCCCGGTGTCCGGCCGGCCCATGCCTTCCAGGCGATGGTCAGTGACCCACCGCTGGTGGGACCGTCTGCGTGCGCTGCCACCGGTTTCCGGGGCCCGCCGGTCCCCGCCGTCGTCGCGCGGACCATGAGGAAGGCACCTCCATGTCCGTGCCGTCCACGTTCTTACGGTCGTCTGACCGTCCGTCGCGTGACAGAACCCGCCGCCGCCTGGCCGCCCTGGTGGTGAGCCCGGTGCTGACAGCCGCCGGAGCGGCCGGTGTGGCCCGCCGGCCTCACGGCCGTTCCTGGCGTGAGGTCAGGGGAGGGCCGGCGGGACATGGTCAGCCCGGCGGTGAAACGGTCAGGCGACGAGGCCGAGCCGCGGGCCGCCCCGGTCCCGCAGTCGTCTGAAGAAGGCCAGCACGCCCGCGGAGCCGCCCGCCCAGGTCGCACTCGGCCGGGCGAGACCCGCGTCCGGGAAGACGGGCCGGGACCAGGTGCCACCGCTGCGGCTCAGGATGAGCAGCGCGACGGTCTCGGCCGCGTCCCGGAACTCCTCGGACGCGGACGCCTCCGCCACGTCCACCATCAGATCGCCGACCCCGGCCAGTCCGCAGCACTGCGTGACCAGCGGCATCCGCGGCGCCAGTGCCGCGCAGGCGCGTGCGGACCGCTGCGCGAGGCGGAGGTACCCGGGCTCGTCGAGGCGTTCGGCGGCCCGGACGAGTACCGTCCCGATGCCGGCCAGGCCCCGGCACCATGAGCCGTAGCGGCGTGTCGCCCCCGGCTCGGCGGCCGCCGCGATGATGTCCGGTGTCACGGCGGCCAGGCGCGCGGCGGCCTTCTCGGCGCGAGAGGCCGACTCCGGATCCCCGGTCGCGCCGCTGTGGCCGAGGCCGCCGTGTTGGAGCGGGGAGCCGTGTTCGAGCAGGAAGCCGACGACGCCCGCCTCGCCGTGCGCCACGCCCTCGCGCAGGGCGGCGCTGCCGACCGTGTCCGAACCGGCCGGGGTCAGTCGAGCGGTGCCCGAGGCCAGCATCCTGTCGCAGTCGGCGGCGACGGCCAGGTGCCGGTCCGCGGCCTGCCGGTGACCGGACAGCAGAGCGTGCCGGGCGAGCAGCACCCGGCCGAGTCCGATTCCGGCGACACCCGCGATCAGGTCTGCCTCCGGCGGTCCCCCGTCCGGTGCGCGGTCCGGCACGGCGGGGTGCGCGGACCGGCCGTCCGCGTCCGTCCCCGGCCCTTCCCCGAAGCCGGTCTGCGCGAGGAAGAGCTGGACTCCGGTGCGCCCCGTGTAGAGGCCGGGCGGCAGGTTCCTGGACTGTTCCGCCGTCCAGCGCGCCAGGGCGGTGACGGCCGAACGCACGCGGGGCCGGTGCGCATGGTGGAGGAGTTCCAGGCCGAGTCCCGAACTGCCGCCGTAGACGTCGATCGAGGTGGGGACGTTCAGGCGCGCGGCCCGCACCGGGTCGACGATCGCCTCCGCCTCACCGACGCAGAAATCGGTCGTGTGCTCGATGATCTCGTCCAGCAGGTCGCGGTCGATCCGGGGGCGCGCGGTCCGGCGTGCGGGCCGGTGCACGGTTCCGGCCGTGCCGGTGCGCAGCCGGTCGGCGGCCGCGGTCCGTACGGCCGCCTCGAAGCTGAGGAGGCCGGTGATCGTCGACCGGATCTCGCGGTGGGCGCGCCCGGGCAGGGCCCAGGACAGGCAGGCCAGGGTCCGGTCCCGGTTGACCTCGTGGTCGGTGTCGACGATCACCGGGTCCATGCCGGTGGCGGCGAAGAAGAGGGTGGCGCCGAGGGCGTAGTGGTCGTCGGCGGGGGCGGCCGGTCCGGCCGCGCGCAGCACCGGTTCGCCGTATCCGGGGGTCGCCCCTCCCGGTCCGGCGCCCGCGCGCTCGCTGATCCCGAAGTCGATCACGTGGCAGTGGCCGGGGCCTGATGCGTCGAGTACGACGTTGTCGGGTTTGAGGTCGCGGACGACCACGTCCCGGCCGTGGATCGCGTCCAGGACGCGCAGGAGCCGTACGGCGAGAACGGACAGGGCGCGTCCCGGTCGGGCGCCGTCGTCCTGGTAGGGGCCGTCGCGCAGGATCTCCCTGCGGAGGTTCCGGTCACCGCAGTCGCTCATCACCAGGTATTCGTCCGACCGGTGGGCGAAGTAGTCCAGTGCGCGGGGTACGCCCGGGGCGCCGTCGAGCGCGGTGAGGACCGTGTGCTCGTTGCGCAGCCGGTGGCGGGCGTCCGTGCCGGACTCGTCCTCGCCGACGAAGGCCCGCGCCTGTTTGACCACCACCGGCCGTCCGAGGGTGTTGTCGAGGGCGCGGTAGACGTTGCCATGGGCGGCGCGCGCGATGCCCGCGGTGATCGTGTAGCGCCCGCCGCCCAGGCCGTGCGCGGACGGTCCCGTACCGGGTCCGGAGGCGGTCGCGAAGGGGTCCTCTGCCCAGGGAGGGCACCGGTAGCGGCCGACGGCCAGGCCGTCGAAGACGCGGCCGTCCGGTCCTGTCATGACGGATTCGAGCCGCCCGCTGCGGCCGGTCCGGTAGTCGCCCGTGAAGGGGCCGTAGCGGTAGTAGACCGGGGCCCTCGGGTCCACCCGCCGGTCGCTGACGATCCGCGGGCCTTCCCGGTCGCGCAGTACGGCGGCCAGTTCGCGGGCGACCTCGACGACGGTTCCGGCCAGGGGGTAGACGGTGATCGCCTTGCCGACGGCCCCGGCGCTCGCCGTCCCGGAGTTGAGACGGCGCAGCGTCTCCGGGTCCCGGGCGACCTTCGCGTGGCAGACGTACCGGGCGAGCACTGGCAGGACGAGCCCGGTCACGGTGTCGAGGTCGTCGGGACGCGCCGAGACGTGGAGTTTCCAGCCGTGTTCCATCGCCGGCATCCGCGGATCGTTCAGGTACGACCATGCGTCGTCGGACCACCCGGTGCGGCCGGCGATGGAGACGGCCACCGCTACGAGTTCAGGTCACAGGCGAAACGGGTGGTGGCGGTCACCCAGGGGTCGGCCAGACACGCCGTGGGCTCGCGGTCGCCCCGGTCGTCGTCCTCGAACACGATCGCCTCGTCGTCGATCTCCAGCGGTCCCGCGTCGCGGAATCCGTGGGCTTCCCGAAGATCCGGCACGGCTACGGGCATGTGACGCCTCCATGGTCTGTCGTGCGCTGAGGAACAGGCAATGGCCGGCACGGGCCGGTGAGCCCGCCGGGCCGAGCACTCGCTGGACAAAGGTAGGGAGGGGCGTACGCGCTGACAAGGGGTCAGGTGACATCGCCGTCCGACGGGCCGCCGGGGCGGCGGGCCCGCGCGGTGAGCGCCCCCGGCTCGCCGCGGCGTGAACGGCTCCGGTGGCACGGCACGGTGCGAAGGCGAAAGGCCGAGGCTGGGGGAACGAGCCACGGGATCGAGGCGGGGGAACGACGCCGACTCGCGGATGGCAGAATCGTCGAACGTTTCGAACACACCTCGCGGCGGCCCTCTGCCGCCCGGGACGCGGCACGGACGGCGCCTCGCGGCGCGAGCGGGAGGACCGACGAGAGTGCAGATCGCCACGGACGACCTCTCCAGCCCCGAGATCGCCGAGTTCCTCGCGGCGCACGTCCAGCAGTTGCGGTCCGTCTCCCCGCCGGAGAGCAAGCACGCGCTCGACGTCGACGCGCTTCGCCGGCCCGGGATCACCTTCTGGGCCGCGCGGGACGGCGGCGTCGTGGTGGGCTGCGGGGCGATCAGGAGACTGGACGCGGACCACGCCGAACTGAAGTCGATGCGTACCACGTCGGCCCGCCGACGGAGTGGGATCGCCTCCCTGCTGCTGGAGCACATCATCGCGGAGGCCCGGGGCATGGGATTCACCCGGCTGAGTCTGGAGACCGGCTCGGCCGAGTTCTTCCTGCCCGCCAGGAGGCTGTACCGGAAGTTCGGGTTCACTCCCTGCGAGCCGTTCGCCGACTACCGGCCCGATCCCAACAGCACCTTCATGACCAGAAGTCTCTGAACACGACCCCGCCCTCCGCGGCCGCGGGAGGAGCCGCCGCTGTCGCCGCGGCGGTGCACGCGCGGGCGACCGATGCGACGGCCACGGCCTCCGCCGGGTCGTCCGCGAGCCGCGGGCACCTGGGTCGAGGGCCTGGGTCTTTCGGCTACGAGACGTCGGAGTCTCGGCGTCTGAGGGGTGGCGGGGTCCAGGCGCCGGTGAGGGCGGCCTGCTCGGGCCAGTACAGGCGCAGGAAGACGTTGAAGCTGCCTCCGGGGGCGGGCAGCCAGTTGCTTACGCGTTCGGGCCCCGGGGTGTCGTGCTGGATGTAGATGTCCAGGGAGCCGTCGGGGTTGGGGGTCATACCGCTGCGGTCACCGATCGCGTAGCGGTCCAGCGGGTTGTCGACGAACAGCTGACGTTCGTTCATCATCGTCAGCGACCAGAAGCCCCGCACCGGTGGTGTCTGCCCGGCGTCGAAGTGCAGGACGTAGGGGTGCGCGCCGTCCAGGGGCCGGCCGTCGGCGTCGGTGGTGGCATGCGGGTAGAGGGCGTCGGCATCGAGGTTGGCGCCGTAACCGAACCGGGCGATGACGGCGCGTTTGGCGTATTCGGTCCCGTACTCGCCCAGGCCGCGGTGAACGGTCCAGCCGTTGACCTGCCCGCCGGCGGACTCGGCCCGGGCCATGAGCGAGCGCAGCGTGTCCGGCCCGCCAGCGGCGGCGGCGTCCAGCGCGGCGAGCACCTCCGGGGGCCGGCTCTCGAGGTCCGCGCCCGGCGCGATACCCAGCTGGGCGACGCGGTCCAGGAACGCGGCGTCGTCCGGGTGGGGCGGGTTGTCGACCATGAGCCGGTTGAGGCGGGAGAAGTACTCGCGCCCGGAGAAGGACTCGACACGGTCGACCGGAGGTGTGGCGGTGTCGATGCCGGTGGGAACGGGAACGTCGGTGGGCGGGGTGTAGTCGTCGGGGTTCCCGGTCCACGCCGGCAGCGGGATCAAGCGCGTGCGGTCCTGCAACCGGTTCACGGCGGGAAAGTCCGGCGGACCGCTGGTCGCGTAGCGGGCGACGATCCAGTTCATGGCGGTGGGCGACCGCAGCAGGGTCAGGCCCGGCGGGGTGTTGCCCGTCCAGGACGGACCGGCGAGGAGGAAGGGCCCCGCGGCCGGGCCGTCGAGGCGCCGGCCGGGAACGGCGAAGACATCCGACCATGCGGTGAGGATCGGCGTCAGCCAGAACCGGTCACCGAAGTCCGGCAGGGTCAACACCAGTGGCTCCTGGGACAGATCGAGCCAGGCGCTGGAGTACAGGGTGTCGGCGTTCGGCGAGACGACCTCGGTGAACGACGCGTCCGGCGTCCGGCGCATAGAGGCGAACTGGTTGACCGGAGCCTTGCGCCGCTCGTCGTCGCGTGCCGGGACGGCCGTCATCACGGCCTTGGTCGCCTCCGCCGTCAGCAGCGGGTACCCGTACAGCCAGGCCTCGGTGGCGAGCTGCTCCAGCGACTCATCCGCCATCGGCTTCTCCCTGCACTCGTGCGTCCCCCTTCTGGTCCGACGCCACGAGGCTCCCCCACCTCCCGGACGGCGACCCCTCGACACGCGCCGACGTCACGCCGATGTCACCCCGACCTCACTCGTCGAGCAGATCGGGCCCGAACGAAAACCCGGTGAAGGCCGCCGACCGGCCGGCTCCGGCCCCGCACCACACCGTGCTTCGCGCGGGCCTCGATCGTGCCGTACCGGCCCCGGACCCGAAGGCCGTCCTATGCGACCCTGACCACGTACTTGCCCTGGACGCCGCCCGCCTCCAGCGCCCGGTGTGCCGCTGCCGTCTCCTCCAGGGGGAAGACCGTGTCCACCGCAGGGCTGAGCTTGCCCTCGACCACGTGGCGGGCGAGGTCGTCGAAGTCCGCCCGCGTGGGGTTGCCGCTGAAGAAGCGCACCCGGCCGTGTCCGTGGACCGTGCTGGCCGCGAGGTAGCCGAGCGACGCGGCGGGCCGCTTCAGGTCGAAGGCGATGGTGACCATGCGCCCGCCGGGATTCAGCAGGCGCCGGAAGGCCCGCAGGTCGGTCCCCGCGGTGTCCAGGACCACGTCGAAGCGGCCCAGTTCCGCCGGCCGCACGGTCCGGTGGTCGACGGCCTCGTGTGCGCCGAGCCCGCGGACGAAGTCGAGGTTGGCTGCGCGGGCCAGGGCCGTCACCTCGGCGCCGTACGCCCGTCCGAGTTGGACGGCGGCGTTGCCGACACCGCCCGACGCGCCCCGGACGAGGAGTCGTTCGCCGGGGCGCAGCCCGGCTTTGTCCCGCAGCGCGGTGACGGCCGTGGTGGCCACCGGCAGCGCGGCGGCGTCCACCAGGTCGAGGCCGTCGGGGAGCCGGCCGACCCGCTCAGCGGGTACGTACTCGTCGGCGCTGCCGAACCCGGCCCGGCGGGCCACGCTCGCCATCGGGGCGTCGATCCCGTGCTCCAACGAACCGCTGCCCCCGCCGGCTGCACTGACACTGCGCAGCCTCCCGATCACAACTGGCGGTCCTCAGGGGCGGCGGCCCCCGGGAGGCTGACAGGAAACGGCGCCTGCCGCAGAGCGCATCCAGACATCGACCCCGACAACTCCGCCTTCGCAACGGGCCCTGGCCCGGATCGTTCATGGATCGTCCAGGTTCCTGTTCCCGTTCCCGTCAACGGCGCTTTCAGGTGAGCGGGCGCGTCAGGTCACACGCGTATGCCTACGTCGAGCGGTGGTCGGGCGGGCGGCACGGGCGGTCAGTCAGCCGCCCTGTGGGCGTTCGGGGTGGGAGCAGTGCCGGTCCACGATTCCCTCGACGATCTTCATCAGGCGGTCTCCCGTCTGATCGATGCTTCCGTTCTGTGTGCTGACCTGTGCTCCTTCGAGTGCGAAGGTGATCTCGGCCGCGGCCTGTTCGGGGTCGGGCATCTGGGCTTTGGTGCACATGTCGATCAGCCTGCGGGTCTGGCGGGCCTTGTGGTCCTCGATCACCTGTCGTGCCGGATGAAGGCGGTCGGGCAGCTCGGCGAGCGAGTTGATGAACGGGCAGCCCCTGTACGAGATCGCCGGCAGCCCCCCGGCGATGAAGCGGGCCAGGCCCAGAATCTGCTCCTCGGGCCGGTCGGGGTATTCGGTTTCCACGCGGTCGAAGGCCGCCTGATAATCGGCGGCGACGATCCGCAGCCACTCCGCGACCAGCGCGTCCTTGGTTTCGAAGTGCCGGTAGATCGCCATTTTGGTGGTCTCCGCCTTGTCGGCGATCGCCTGGACCCCCACCTGCCGGATCCCGTCTCTCTGGAAGAGCTCTTCGGCCGCGTCGAGGATGCGCTCGCGAGGCGGCAGCTTCGCCACTCTGCCCGGCCTGCTGAGGGTCGATGCCATGACTACTCCGTCACTCCGATCGTGGGGTTCGCGACCCCCTACGGTACCAGCCAGCCCCTTTCGATACCGTGGGGTATCGTTCGGCACTCGGCGGTATCGGCCTTGTCAGGGGAGTGACAGTGAGAGTTTCCGAATACGTACGTTTCGACGCGGTCGGGCTGGCGGAGCTGGTGGCCAAGGGCGAGGTGCTCCCCGCCGAGCTGGAGGCAGCCGCACGCGAGGCCGTACAGGCAGTCGATCCGCGGATCAATGCCGTCGTGGAAACCTGGACGTCCGACGACGAACCTGTCCCCGGCAGCGCACCTCTGGCCGGCGTCCCTTTCCTGATCAAAGACATCGCGGTCGCCATGGCCGGCAGGCGCATGGAGCTGGGAAGCCGTCTGGCGGCCGGTAACGTCGCCGGCTCCGACTCCTCACTGATGCTGCGATTCCGTCGCGCCGGCCTCGTGACGTTCGGGCGCACCGCGACACCGGAGATGGCCTACGGCATCTCGACGGAATCGGCGTTGTACGGCGCGACCCGCAACCCGTGGGACCTGGAGCGGAGCGCGGGCGGATCCAGTGGAGGCGCGGCCGCCGCTGTCGCCGCGGGGGTGGTCCCGGTCGCCCATGGCACCGACGCCGCCGGATCGCTCCGTGTTCCCGCCGCCTGCAACGGTCTCTTCGGGATCAAACCCACCCGTGGCCGGGTGTCCATGGGGCCCGGCGTCGACGAGGTCTTCAACGGCCTGGCCGTGCACGGCAGCGTCAGCCGCACCGTACGCGACAGTGCGGTGCTGCTCGACCAGATACGCGGCCCGGAATCGGGCGACCCCTACTTCGCCGAGCAGCCGTCACAGCCGTACGCGGAGGAAGTCACCCGTCCTCCGGGCTCGTTGCGCATCGGTGTCCTCGCCCAGGCGTGGGGCGGACGCCGCACCACCGCTCCGGTGACCGACGCCCTCTCCCGCACCGTGCGGTTGCTTGAATCCCTCGGTCACCAGGTGGAGGAGGCCGAGGTCGGCCTCGGCGCCGACTGGGAGGAATTCGTCCTGGCCAACGCCCGGCTCATGACGGTGAACCTCACCACCCTGGTCGACGGATTGGCCGCCGCATTCGGCCGTCCCATCGACTCCTCGACCCTTGAGCCGGCGACCCTCGCCGCTTACCACTACGGGCAGCGGGTCGGGGGCCCACAGTTCCTCAGCGCCCTCGCGATGCGGAACCGGGTGGCCCGTAGCCTGGCGCGGTACTTCGACGCGTACGACATCCTCCTCACGCCGACCCTGCCGGAGCCCCCCTTGCCTCTGGGCACTCATACCGAGGGTGCGGAGACACTGGACGGCCTCGGCTGGATCGAGCGCATCAATGACCTGTCGCCGTTCACCACGGCGTTCAACGTGGCGGGCACGCCTGCCATGTCCGTACCTGTGACGGCCGCCGCCGGGACGGGGCTTCCGGTAGGCATGCAGTTCGCCGCCGGATACGGCCTTGAAAGCCGACTCTTCCGCCTCGCCGGCCAACTCGAACAGGCAAGTCCGTGGTCAGGCCGGACTCCCGCGGTATGGGCTGGAAACCACCCAGGCCGCTGAAGAACGCTCCTGACACGCTGCAGAGAGACAGCGAAGAATTCTTGTCGGTCTCAGGACCGACAACTCTCGCGGCGCGCGCGAGGGGTGCCCTCGAAGACAGAACCCAGGACGAATCACATGTTGCAGATCAGGGGCACTATTCGCTTACTCGGTCAAGGCATGGACGAGCGCGCTGACGCAAGCGCGAGGCTGGAGGCCCACATCGCGGCTGCGGATGTCCTCCAGGGACTCCCGGCGCACGAGGAGCCGGGCACGGCCGTCGCGCACGTCGGCCACCGGCGGGCGGCCGACGAGGTTGTACCCGGAGGCCATGGACAGGTGGTAGGCGCCGGCGACGGGGATGGCGAGCAGGTCTCCGGGACGTACGTCCGCGGGGAGGCCGACGACGGCGGCGAGCACGTCACCGGCCTCGCAGTGCCGGCCGACGACGGTGACGAGGGCCGGTTCGGCGGTGGTGCGACGGCCGATGGGACGGGCGCGTAGCGGACTCCGTACAGGGCGGGGCGCGGGTTGTCGCTCATGCCGCCGTCGACCGCGACGTACGTACGGTCACCGGTGCGCTTGACGGCCAGCACCCGGGAGCGGGCTCACCGATACAGGTGGCTCGCGGCAGGGTGCTCACCCGACCTGCGACGCGGCGCGAGAAGGACGTCACGTACCGCTCCAGGCGCCCGGCGCCTGCCCTTCTTCTGCCTGCCCGCCCGCCTGCATCCTGCTTCACCGGAGAACGTGGTGACGAACGGCACCGACATCACCCGAACAAGTCCAGCAGCTGGGCAGCGGTAAACGCGGAAAACCCCGCACCATACGGTGCGGGGTTTCCCCAAAAATTGTTCGGCGGTGTCCTACTCTCCCACAGGGTCCCCCCTGCAGTACCAT
>NZ_JBFBEK010000039.1:41192-63611 GCF_040683715.1 Streptomyces sp. NPDC093260 | reverse complement strand
ACTGCAGGGGGGACCCTGTGGGAGAGTAGGACACCGCCGAACAATTTTTGGGGAAACCCCGCACCGTATGGTGCGGGGTTTTCCGCGTTTCAGGGTCCACTTAGGATTCCTGGTATGCGTCACGACCTCATCCTCTTCGACAACGACGGTGTCCTCGTGGACAGCGAGCCGATCTCCAACCGGCTGCTGGCCGCCTACCTCACCGAGCTGGGGCACCCCACGTCGTACGAGGACTCGCTCCGCGACTACATGGGGTCGGCGATGCACCGGGTCCACGACCTGGTCCTGGAGCGCACAGGCCGGCGGCTCCCCGAGGACTTCGACGACGTGTTCCACGCCCGTGTCTTCGCCGCGTTCGAGCGCGAGCTGAAGCCCGTGCCCGGCGTCGCCGAGGTCCTGGAGAAGCTGACGGCCGACGGCGTGCCGTACTGCGTCGCCTCGTCCGGGAGCCACGAGCGCATCCGCGTCGGCCACCGTACGACCGGGCTCGACCGGTGGTTCGAGGACGAGCGGATCTTCAGCTCCCAGGACGTCGGCCGGGGCAAGCCGGCCCCCGACCTGTTCCTGTACGCGGCCGCGCGGATGGGCGTCGCGCCCGACAGGTGCCTCGTCATCGAGGACTCCCCGCTCGGTGTGCAGGCCGCCCTCGCGGCCGGCATGGAGGTGTACGGGTTCACCGCCATGACGCCCGCCGAGCGGCTCGCCGGCGCCGGTCAACTCTTCTCCGACATGGGACAGTTGGCCGACCTGCTGGGATGAGCCGGGACATGACCCGGGCCACCCGCGGGGCACTGACATTTGTCATGCCGGCCTCCGGACGATCGTTCCTACCGGCGGACCCCGCCCGGCGGCGAAGCTGAGGGCATGACGAAGAACACGGGGAACCAGGGCCGGGCCGACCAGCGGCAGCCGAGCGTGCTCGACAACTTCAAGCCGCTCCTCCTCGACGTGGCGGTGCCGCTCGGCTCGTACTACGTCTTCCGGGACGGCCTCGGTATGAGCACCCTCGCCGCCCTCGCCTGGAGCAGCGCGGTGCCCGCGGCGCGGACCGTGTGGAGCCTGGTCAAGGAGCGGCGGACGAACGCCCTGGCCGGTCTGATCCTGGTCGTCAACGTCGTCTCCCTGCTGCTGAGCTCCGTCACCGGCGACCCGCGGCTGATGCTCGCCAAGGACAGCGCCGTCAGCAGCACCGTCGCGATCGGCATCCTGGTCTCCGTGGCGCTCGGCAGCCCGATGATGACCGCGGGGATGAAGCCCTTCCTGGTGAAGGGCGACGCCGTCAAGGAGGCCGCCTGGCAGCGGCTGATGTGCGGTGACTCGACGTGGTCCGCGGTGTTCCGCCGCAAGGAGCGCGCGTTCTCCCTGGTCTGGGGGCTGGCGCTGCTGGCCGAGTGCGTGGCGCGGATCGTGGGCGCGTACACCGTCCCGGTGGACACGATGGTCTGGCTCGGCACGGTCGTCATGGTGGCGACCATGGCGGTCGCGTTCCTGGTCAGCGGCGGGCTGGCCGCCGGACCGATGCAGCACATACTGGCCGCCGAGGCCGAGAGGGCCGAGACGGCCGGCCCCACCGAGGCCGACTCCGGCACGGTCCCCGCCGGGCATGTGCCGCAGACCGCTCCCGCCGTCGCCGCCTGAAGCTGAAACAGATTCATCTTCTACGGATCTACCCACAGGTAGCCCGGGGCCCTACGCTCGCCGCCATGACAGAAGTGCTGCGGCGCGGTAGGGCCTCTCTGGCGTTCTCCTTCTTCGCCCAGGGCGCCGCCTTCGCGCTGCTCGTGACGCGGATCCCCGCCGTCCAGGACCGCTACGGCATGTCCGACAGCGTGCTGCCGGTCTTCCTGGCCGCCGTGCCGATCCTCGCCGGCGTCGGCAGCGTCACGACCGAGCAGTTGGTGCGGCGCGTCCGTCCCAGCCGGGTGCTGCGCTGGTCGCAGCCGCTGGCCATGCTGGCCCTGCTCGCGGTGGGCGCCGGGGACGGGATCGCCGCCCTCGCCGTCGCGCTCGGCGTGTTCGGACTGGCGGTGGGCGCGCTGGACGCGTCGATGAACATGCTCGGCGTGAGCCTCCAGCGCTCCTACGGCCGCAGCATCATGCTCAGCTTCCACGCCGCCTACAGCCTCGGCGGGATCGTCGGGGCTTCGCTCGCCTGGGTGGGGGCGCACTGGCACCTGGCGCTGTGGGTGTCGTACCTGCCGGTGGTGGCGGTACTGCTGCCGGCGGTGCTGGCCGGCAGCCGGTGGTACGTCGACGCGGACGGCCCGGAGAGGGCGGCGCAGGCGAGTGCGGGCGCGGCCGGGGCCGGTTCCGTGGTCTTCAGGGCGCTGCTGCCGCTCTGTCTGGTGATGACGTTCGCCTACATCGGCGACTCGACCGTCTCCAACTGGAGCGCAAAGTACCTCCAGGACACACTGGGCAGCTCCGAGCAGCTGGCGACGGTGCCGTACAACGTCTACATGGTCACCACGCTGGTGGGGCGGGCCATCGGGGACGTGGGGGTGCGGCGGTTCGGGGCGGCGACGGTCGTGCGGCTGGGCTCGCTGGTGGCGGCGCTCGGGTTCGCCGTGGTGGCCGGGGCGCCGGGTCCGTGGGTGGGCATGCTCGGCTTCACCCTGCTGGGGCTCGGGCTGTGCGTGCTGGTGCCGCAGACCTTCGCGGCGGCGGGCCGGTTGTTCCCCGGTTCCTCCGACGCGGCGATCGCGCGGCTGAACATCTTCAACTACGTCGGCTTCCTGGTCGGCTCGCCGCTCGTCGGAGCGCTCGGCGACGCCTGGAGCTATCGCGGGGCGATGCTGGTGCCGATGGTGCTGGTGCTGGTGACGTCGGGGTACGCCAGGTCGTTCGCGCCGAGCGGGGACCGATACGGTGGCGGGTATGAGCGGCCGCGCACAGCTGATGTGGGACGAAGCGGTAACGGGGTATGACTTCGGCCCGGACCATCCGATGGACCCGGTCCGGCTCGCCCTGACCCGGAGACTGGTCGGCGCCCTCGGGCTCGACCGTGAGGTGCCGCTGGTCGCGGCCCGGCCCGCCGGCGAGTCCACGCTGCGGCTGGTGCACCGCGAGGACTACATCGAGGCGGTCAAGGCCGCCTCGGCCGATCCCGGGTCGGCGGACGGGGCGTACGGGCTCGGGACGGTGGACGATCCCGCCTTCGCCGGGATGCACGAGGTCTCCGCGCTGATCGCGGGCCAGTCGGTGGGTGCGGCGGAGGCGGTGTGGCGCGGGGACGCGCTGCACGCGGTGAACTTCACCGGCGGGCTGCACCACGCGATGCCGGGCTCCGCGTCCGGGTTCTGCGTCTACAACGACGCCGCGCTGGCCATCGCCCGGCTCCTGGAGCTGGGCGCCGAGCGGGTCGCGTACGTCGACGTCGACGTGCACCACGGGGACGGCGTGCAGGCGGCGTTCTGGGAGGACCCGCGGGTGCTGACGATCTCGCTGCACGAGCACCCCAGGACGCTGTTCCCGCAGACCGGCTGGCCGGGGGAGACCGGCGCCGAGTCGGCGGAGGGCTCCGCGGTGAACATCGCGCTGCCCGCCGGGACCGGCGACGCGGGCTGGCTGCGGGCGTTCCACGCGGTGGTGCCGGAGCTGCTCGCGGACTTCCGGCCGCAGGTGCTGGTGTCGCAGCACGGCGCCGACACGCACTTCGAGGACCCGCTGGCGCATCTGGCGGTGTCGCTGGACGCGCAGCGGGCGGTGCAGGTCGCCTGCCACGAGCTGGCGCACGAGCACGCCGGGGGCCGGTGGGTGGCGCTCGGCGGGGGCGGCTACGCGGTGGTGGAGGTCGTCCCGCGGTCCTGGACTCATCTGGTGGGGATCGCGGCGGGCCGGCCGGTGGAGCCGGAGACGGTGATCCCGGAGAGCTGGCGGCAGGAAGTGTACGCGCGGACCCGGCAGTTGGGGCCGATGCGGATGACGGACGGCCGCTGGCCGGTGGCGTTCGCCGAGTGGGAGGCGGGATACGACCCGGCCGACCGCCTGGACCAGGCGATCCTGGCGACCCGCAAGGCCGCGTTCCCGCTGCGGGGGCTGCTGCCGTAGCGGCCGCGGGGCGCGCGGTCCGCGAGGGGCGGAGCGCGCTGGTCCGTGGAGCGCGGGGCGGGCCGGCCGCGAGGAGGACCGGGACGGCCCGCTGTCCTGTCCCTTACGCCGACCGTGCGGTGTTCGCCCGTTCCCGCCCCGGCCGGGCGGGCCGTGCGTCAGCATCGCACCCGTGCCGACCACCACCGCCGCCCCGCCCGGCCCCACGCGCGACCGTCTGCGCGACCACCTCCTCGCCGCCCGGCTGGCCGGGCCCGTGGCCACCACCCGGGAGGCGAGCCTGCGCAGCTACCGGCTGTTCGCGGCCCGGGACCCCCGCGCGCTGCTCGGGATCGACCCCGGACGGGACTGGCGTCAGCCGGACCTGATCGAACTGATGGCTGAGAAGTGCGGCGTTTCGGCCGACCCGGAGCACATCTTCGGCCATGATGTGATTGACCCGGACCTGACCCTGGCGGCGCTGGACGCCTTCGCCGACCGGCTCCGGGAGATCGCCCGGAGGGCCGCGCCCGTCCTCCTGGGCACCGGTCACCCGCATCGACTGCTGGGTTTCTACGCCGAGTTGGCGGCCGCCCTGTCGGCGGCGGGATGTGACGTCCTCACCCCGGCGCAGGGTCGCTCTGTCGACATATTGACCCGGTTCGGTCTACGCACGCACCGCCTCGAGTACGTACGGGGCGTCGGTCTGGTACGGCCCGCGGGTCCCGAACGCACCGGTTGTGAGCCGGGCGCACACACGCACTCCCCGCTGCCGGTGCGGCTCGCCCTCGACGCGGCGGCCGATGCCGGCGGGCCGCTTCCGGAGCTGGTGATCGGGGACCACGGCTGGGTCTGCGGAGCAGGTCAGCTGGGGTTCGAGGCCATGGGGCCGGCCGACACGGACGACCCCGCGCTGTTCGTGGGGCAGGCGGAGGGGCGCGTGTCCGTCGTCGTCCCGCTCGACGACGCCGTACGGTCCGCCTACTACCGCCCGCTCATCCGCTACGTACTCAATCGAGCGTGTCTGTCACAGTAGGCCGCCGATGGGTGCACCTCTTCCCCACTCGCATCACCCGCCCCTACATTGGGGAGTGAGCACGCAGCGACGAAGAGTCACCGGAAGGGGAAGCCGGTGGCCGTCGAGTGCGGAAGGTGCAGGTGTGTCATGGCTGCAGCTGGCGAGAGGCCTCTCAACGAGGTCCAGTTCCTCACCGTGGCGGAAGTCGCCTCGGTGATGCGAGTGTCGAAGATGACCGTGTACCGCCTGGTGCACAGCGGTCATCTGCCCGCGATCCGGGTGGGGCGGTCCTTCCGCGTCCCGGAGCAAGCGGTTCACGATTACCTTCGCGAGAGCTATGTGGGGGTGGAAACCGCCTGACGATCGCCACGACGACGGCCGGCGGGGGCCCGCACCGGGCCGTATGCCCTGGACAGCGCGGTGCCGGGTCCCTCCGGGCGCCTCGATTAACGGCCTCAGCACTCGGGCGGGTAGGCTAGCCCCTCGTAGGTCGTGTGGGCCCATGGCGCCCAAACACCGAGTGATGAGAAGTGAGCGAGGGTAGTCGTGGGCTCTGTTATCAAGAAGCGGCGCAAGCGGATGGCCAAGAAGAAGCACCGCAAGCTGCTGAAGCGCACCCGCGTCCAGCGTCGCAACAAGAAGTAGCGACGCCGGTCGCCACGTCATAGTGCGCGACATCGCGAGAGCGTGTCCGCAGCCCCTCACCGCATCCGGTGGGGGGCTGCGCCTTTTTCCGGGCGTGCCATGACCGTCACCTCCCGCAGTCGGCGGCCATCACAGCGCAACATGGAACCGGTAGGTTGGCGGCAGTCGGGGAACGCGACAGTGACGGAACGCCGACATCCGGGTGCCGCGCCAGGAGCCGGGGACCGTGCCGCGGTCCCCGTACCGGCAAGCGGCGCCGGAGCCCGGGCACCGGTACCGGCTGCCGGAACCAGTCGCTGGAAGGAAGGCGCTGATCGTGGGACAGGTCGTGCTCGTGACCGGAGCGGCCCGCCGACTGGCCGGCCGGTTCGTCCGGCGGGTCCAGCGTGATCCGCAGGTGGGCCGGGTCGTCGCCGTGGACGTGGTCCCGCCCGAGCACCATCTCGGCGGCGCGGACTTCGTCCAGGCCGACATCCGCCAGCCCACCATCGCGCGGGTGCTCGCCGAGACGGGCGCCGACACGGTCGTCCACATGGACGTGACGGGCACCGCGCTGGGCGGCGGCAGCCGGGCCACGGTCAAGGAGACCAACGTCATCGGCACCATGCAGCTGCTGGGCGCCTGCCAGAAGTCGCCCAGCGTGCGCCGGCTGGTGGTGAAGTCCTCCACCAACGTCTACGGCTCCGCGCCCCGCGACCCGGCGGTGTTCACCGAGACCACCCCCGCCAAGTCCCTCCCCAGCGGCGGCTTCGCCAAGGACGCCGTCGAGGTCGAGGGCTATGTGCGGGGCTTCGCGCGGCGGCGGCCGGACGTGGCGGTGTGCGTGCTGAGGTTCGCCAACATCCTCGGCCCCACCGCGGACACCCCGCTCGCCTCCTACTTCGCGCTGCCGGTCCTGCCGACCGTCTTCGGCTACGACCCGCGGCTCCAGTTCGCCCACGAGGACGACGTGATCGAGGTGCTGCGGATCGCCTCGCACGAGGCCCGGCGCGGCACGCTCAACAGCGGCACGTTCAACATCGCCGGGGACGGGGTGCTGTTGCTGTCCCAGTGCGCCCGGCGCCTCGGCCGCCCCACCGTGCCGCTGCTGCTGCCGGCGGTCACCTGGGCGGGCTCGCTGGTGCGTACGCTGGGGATGACGGACTTCTCACCCGAGCAGATCCGGCTGCTCACCCACGGCCGGGTCGTGGCCACGGACGAGATGCGCGGAACGCTCGGCTTCGAGCCCCGGTACACCACAGCGGAGACCTTCGCGGACTTCGCCCGCAGCCGTGGCCCGGGACTGCTGCCGCCGGAGGCCCTGGCAGGGGCCGTCGACCGGATCGCCGCCGTGTCCCAGCGGGCCGGCGGCCCCCTTCCGACGCACAGCGCCAACTGAGGAGAGCGGCAACGATGGCGGACGCCAAGGTCATTCCGTTCGACGACGACCGGTCCCGCTCCGGCGCGGGCCAGCGGCCCTCCCGCCGCCGCGGCACGGCCGCCCGCCGCCCCGCCGCCGGTCCCGGCGGCGAGACCGCCGCGGCCGGCGAGGTGCAGCCGCTCCAGGCCCTGACCGCCGCGCGGGAGGAGGGACCGGTGACCGGTGGCGAGAGCCCCGAGGACCGGCCGCAGGGGCAGCCGGAGACACCGCGTGAGCCCGACGGCACCGCCGCGGGCCTGGCGGCCGGTCTCGAACGGCGCCTCGCGAGCGGCCTGTCGTTCCTGCGCCGCCGCGTCACCGGCGAGTACGACGTCGACGACTTCGGCTACGACGCCGAACTGACCGACCATGTCCTGATGTCCCTGCTCCGCCCGGTGTACGAGAAGTACTTCCGGGTGGAGGTGAAGGGCGTCGAGAACATCCCGAAGGAGGGCGGCGCGCTGATCGTCGCCAACCACTCGGGGACGTTGCCGCTGGACGGCCTGATGATGCAGGTCGCCGTCCACGACCACCATCCGGCGGGGCGTCATCTGCGCCTCCTCGCGGCGGACCTGGTGTTCGTGCTGCCGGTGGTCAACGAACTGGCTCGCAAGCTCGGCCACACCCTCGCCTGCACGGAGGACGCCGAACGGCTGCTGGGGCAGGGCGAGCTGGTCGGGGTGATGCCGGAGGGCTTCAAGGGCATCGGCAAGCCGTTCGGCGAGCGCTACAAGCTGCAACGTTTCGGCAGGGGCGGTTTCGTCTCCACCGCGCTGCGCCAGGGCGTGCCGATCGTGCCGTGCTCGATCGTCGGCGCGGAGGAGATCTACCCGATGATCGGCAACGCCAAGACCCTGGCGCGGCTGCTCGGGTTCCCGTACTTCCCGCTGACGCCGACCTTCCCGTGGCTCGGGCCGCTGGGCCTGGTTCCGCTGCCGACGAAGTGGACGATCCAGTTCGGCGAGCCGATCCCGACGGACGGCTATCCGCCGGAGGCGGCGGAGGACCCGATGCTGATGTTCAACCTGACCGACCAGGTACGCGAGCAGATCCAGCACACGCTGTACAAGCTGCTGGTACAGCGGAGGTCGGTCTTCTTCTGACCGGGCTTCTCCTACCGGTCAGCTTCCGACCGGGCACGCGTACGGCGCTGGGGGCGCCCTCGTCCACCGAGGGCGCCCCCAGCGCCGTACCGCTCTGTCGCTACCTCGCGTCCTCGTCCTCGATGCCGAGGCCGGGCAGCAGGCCCGGGAGGAGGGGCGGGATCGTGACGTCCGGGCCGGCGCCGGGCGTCTTTCCGGCGGTCGGCGAGGTGCTGCCGCTGGGCTTGGGCGGGTCGAGCAGGCCGCCGGCCGCGCCGCCGATCAGGCCGTCGCCGTTCTCGCTGCCGGAGCCGGCCGAGGCGCTCGGGGTGCCGCTGCCGGACTCGTGGCCGCTGGACGGCGAACCGCCGCCGGCGCTGGGCGGGGCCGTACGCCCGGGGTGGGTGGTGTGCGCGGAGGCGCTCGGCCCGGCGCCCTGCCGCTCCCCGTCGCCGCCGGCCGGGGGTTCGGGCAGCAGTGACTGGAGCGGGGCGACCTCTTCGTCTATGGCGTCGAACACCGACGACACCTCGTCGCCCACGTCGCCGAGCTGCACGGGAAGCCGCTCCCGCAGGGCGCCCCAGGCCTCGCGGTGGGAGCGGGAGAAGGCGGAGAGGGCGCGGATCGGGCCGAGGGAGTCGGGGTCTCGCTCGTACGCCTCGTGCAGCAGGCGGTGGCCCTCGGTCGCGTCGTGCTTCATCCCGGACAGGGTGCGGCGGATCTCGGCGAGGTCCTCGTGGTCGAGGTGTCCGGCGCGGTCGCGCTCCATCAGCCGACGGGCCTCGCCGAGCCGGGTGCCGGCCAGGTCCAGGTAGGCCTGGCCCTGCTCGTCGGCGCCGTCGGTCAGGTAGGTGAGTCTGAAGTCCTCGATGCCGCGCTTGAGGCCGTACAGCGAATCACCGGGGAGGGCGTCGGAGCTGGCGGCGGCCACACCGCCGAACGCGCCCGCGGCCACCCCCACGCTGAGCCCGCCCGCGGCCAGGCCCTTCGCCAGCCGGCTGCGCGGCCGCAGTTTCCCCAGGCCGCTCGCCCGGTGGGCGCCGTGAGCCCGATGCGAACGCTGCCCGGGCAGTGCGGAAAGCTCCCTCGCCTCGCCCGCGGCGGTGCCCTCCTGGAGCATGGCCTCCATCGCGGCCACCAGTCGGGCCCGCTGGGCGACCTTGACCTCGGGGTCCAGCTCGGGCCGGGGCAGCGCGCCGAGACCGCTGGCGACGGCCAGCAGTCGGTCCTGTTCGGTCGGGTCCGCCGCTGCCGGCTCCGGAGCTGGTCCTTCCGACCGCTCGGCCGCCGCGCCCCGGTCGGACGACTCCTCCACGGCCTGGGCGAAGGCGTTCGCCCGCCGGTGCGCCGATACGTTCGCGATCACTGGCGGCACCTCCTCTCGTCATGACGGTCGACTCCCCAGGGGTCCTGAGGGTTGCACGCTCGCGACCGCCGTCACCCGGACGAGTGATCAGCGTGGGCCAAGGCGTGACCGCAGGGAGCCTCTATCCCGCACAACGAGCGGCTCGGCACTTCGGTTACGGATGTCCGGGGATCGGATCGAGAAGTCAACGTACCCCTGGAAAGGGCGAGTTGACGGCCGGTCGGCCGGGACGGTCAGCGGGCGTCCTCCGGCAGGAGCCGGGCCAGGGTGCGCACGGCACGGTACTGGAGGGTCTTGATCGCACCCTCGTTCTTGCCCATCACCCGGGCGGTCTCGGCGACCGAGAGACCTTGCAGGAAGCGCAGCGTGACGCACTCCTGCTGCTGCGGGTTGAGCCGGCGCACGGCGTCCAGGAGGGCGGCGTTGGACAGGGACTCCAGGACGGAGTCCTCCGGGGAGCGCTCGACCTCGTTGGCGTCGAGCATCTCGCCGGTGGTGACCTCCAGGCGGAACCGGCTGGACTTGAAGTGGTCGGCGACGAGGTTGCGGGCGATGGTGACCAGCCAGGCGCCGAAGTCGCGGCCCTGCCAGGTGAAGGTGCCGATGCGGCGCAGCGCCCGCAGAAAGGTCTCGCTGGTCAGGTCCTCGGCGGTCGCCTTGCCGCCGACGCGGTAGTAGACGTACCGGTACACCGTGTCGCTGTACTGGTCGTAGAGGCGGCCGAAGGCCTCGGCCTCGCCGGCCTGGGCGCGTTCGACCAGCTCCATCATCCGGGCGCTGTCGCTGTCGGCGGCCGGCCGCCGGACGGTGGCGCCCGCCGCGGCCGTGCGCCCGCGCCGGCCGCCCGCCCGGCCGTCGGCGGTCCGCCGCCCCTCGACGACGGCGCTGCGCGCGGGCCCCTGCTCCAGCCCGTCGGCCAGCGCGTAGCACGGCCCTACGGGCGCGGCGGTGGCGAAGGCGGGACCGGCGGACGCGGTGGGGACAAGACCGCGCAGCAGCTCCAGGACCGTAGCGCGGAGCGTAGCCAGGCCCGAGGCGTCAACCCCGACGTGTGGGTACACGGGACTCCCAGAGGCAGAGCTTCCATCACGTGCAGTGCGGAACCGTTCACCCGTCGTAGCGACGGAGAGATATCGGTTTGCGTCTGAGGAGAATAACGCTTCGTGCAGGGGCTGCTACACCGAGTTGCTCAAATCATCGATTACGTCGCTTCCGTAACCGGTTGACGCCCGATCAGGTGCCGGAGAGTGA
This sequence comes from Streptomyces sp. NPDC093260, assembly GCF_040683715.1. Taxonomy (NCBI): domain Bacteria; kingdom Bacillati; phylum Actinomycetota; class Actinomycetes; order Kitasatosporales; family Streptomycetaceae; genus Streptomyces; species Streptomyces sp. NPDC093260. Next base: position 52,821 of record NZ_JBFBEK010000039.1, on the reverse strand, counting down.
CCGTTTGCTGATCGGTTCGGTTCGGCTTCGGTATAAGTCGCGGACGGGTTGTGGCGGTGTACCGCCAACGGGTATGGCCAGGGCGGCGGCTGGGTGCGTTCGCCCGTTCGACCGGAATCCGGTGCGACGACACGGCGGTGACCGGAGCGGCGCACGAACGGTCATGGGGCGCCGTGTCAGGGCGGCGCCGGAGGCGGCGAGCGGCCAGGGGCGGCGGCGGGTGGTCCAGGGCGGCGGACGGTCAGCCGCGGTGACGGGTGGTCGGCGACGGTGGTCGATCGGCGGCGGTGGCGGACGGCTCGCGGAGACGGGTGGTCAGCGGCGGCGGCGGTGCAGGGCGATGGCCGCCGCGGTGCCGCCGGCGACCGCGCCGACGCCGGCCGCCGCCGGGATGCCGACCTTCGCCGCCTTGCGGCCGGTGCGGTAGTCGCGCAGCCGCCAGTCCATCTCGCGGGCGTGCCGGCGCAGCTTGGCGTCGGGGTTGATGGCGTAGGGGTGGCCGACCAGCGACAGCATGGGGATGTCGTTGTGCGAGTCGCTGTAGGCGGCGCACCGGGAGAGGTCCAGGCCCTCGGCGGCGGCCAGGGCGCGCACCGCCTCCGCCTTGGCGGGGCCGTGCAGCGGTTCGCCGACGAGGCGGCCGGTGTAGACGCCGGCGACGGACTCGGCGACCGTGCCGAGCGCGCCGGTCAGACCGAGGCGGCGGGCGATGACCTGCGCGATCTCGACGGGCGCCGCGGTGACGAGCCACACCTTCTGCCCGGCGTCGAGGTGGGCCTGGGCCAGTGCCCGGGTGCCCGGCCAGATCCGCTCGGCCATGTACTCGTCGTAGATCTCCTCGCCGATCGACTTCAGCTCGGAGACGCGGTGGCCCTTGACGATGGACAGCGCCGAGTCGCGGACGTCCTGCATGTGCTCGGGGTCCTCGACACCGGCCAGCCGGAACCAGGCCTGCTGCCAGGCGAACCGCGCCAGGTCGCGGGTCTCGAAGAACTTCCGCTTGTACAGGCCCCGGCCGAAGTGGAACAGGGCGGCGCCCTGCATGACGGTGTTGTCGAGGTCGAAGAAGGCGGCGGCGCCGACGTCGCCGTGCACCGGGAACTCGGCCTCCTGGCGGGGTGGAGGCGCGGTCTCCTGCGAGGACTTGCGCGCGGCCTCCGCCGAGGCCTCGCCTGCCAACACGCTCCGCGCCGTGGCGGAGCGCCTACGGGGGGTGAGCCATCCGAGAGCGGCCATGGCGTGAGCATAGCCAGTTCGTTCGGCGCTTCCGGAGCCGCGAGGTGCGGAGCCCGTGAACTCCGGGCGACGAGTCGCCCGGCGGGGGCGCGGGGAGGCGGGCCCGGGGGCGTGCGGGGGGCGCGGCGCCGTGCGGCCGCGGGGGTCCGGCGGGGCGGGGGAGAATGGCGGGCATGAGTCCGTTGTTTCGTCGTCGTGAGCCGGCCGTACCCGCGGACCGGCTCGTCACCCTCGTCCGCAAGCCCGGCTGCCATCTGTGCGACGACGCGCAGACCGTCGTCGAGAAGGTGTGCGCCGAGGTCGGGGCGCGCTGGGAGCAGAAGGACATCAGCGAGGACCGGGAGCTGTACGACCGGTACTGGGAGCAGATCCCCGTCGTGCTGATCGACGGCGAGCAGCACACCTTCTGGCGGGTGAACGAGGACCGGCTGCGCAAGGCGCTCACCGGCTGACGGCGGCCGGGCGGACCGGGCGGCCACCGGGGTTCACCCGCACGGTGACACGGCCGAGCGGCTGTGCGGCGACGGCCTTGCGGCAGCCGGACGACGGCCGGACGACGCCCGGGCGACAGCCGGGCGGCGGAGCGGTGGCCGTGGGGCGGCTCACGGCTGTGCCGGTGGCCGCTGATCAAGACTGACCGGTGAGTACAAACTGACCGAAATTCGCTTAGGATCGACGGCGACTTGGTCTCGGGGGCGGGGATCGTAGAGGAGAGTGTGCGATTTTGCCCCCAACAAAGAAGGAACGCGGTCGCGACTGCGCCGGTTCCGCGCCGGAGCGCCGGGGGCGCGTGACCCCGGTCACGTTGGCCGGGCAAATCGGACACCATCTTTGTGCACGCGTTCACAAAGACATAGCCTGCTTTCGACGGGGCGGTCTGGGGACGTATGACCGCCACAAGCCCCGCTCTACCCGCAGGAGCACCGTGGCAACTGGCCGAACTCACCGACCGGCGACCCGTAGCCGAGGGATTCCCGAGGCCACCGTCGCCCGCCTTCCGCTGTACCTCCGAGCCCTGACCGCACTGTCGGAGCGCTCGGTGCCCACGGTCTCCTCCGAGGAGCTGGCCGCCGCGGCGGGAGTCAACTCCGCCAAACTGCGCAAGGACTTCTCCTACCTCGGCTCCTACGGGACCCGGGGCGTGGGCTACGACGTCGAGTATCTCGTCTACCAGATCTCCCGCGAGCTGGGCCTGACCCAGGACTGGCCGGTTGTGATCGTCGGTATCGGAAACCTCGGCGCCGCCCTCGCCAACTACGGCGGGTTCGCCTCCCGCGGCTTCCGCGTCGCCGCCCTGATCGACGCCGACCCGGCGATGGCGGGCAAGCCCGTCGCCGGCATCCCCGTGCAGCACACCGACGACCTGGAGCGGATCATCCAGGACAACGGTGTGTCGATCGGTGTGATCGCGACCCCCGCGGGCGCCGCCCAGCAGGTCTGCGACCGGCTCGTCGCCGCCGGGGTGACCTCCATCCTGAACTTCGCGCCGACCGTGCTGAACGTCCCCGAGGGCGTCGACGTGCGCAAGGTCGACCTCTCCATCGAGTTGCAGATCCTCGCCTTCCACGAGCAGCGCAAGGCCGGTGAGGAGGCCGCCGCCGACGGCGCGCTGCCCGCCGCCGGCCCCGCCGCCGCGCGCAAGGCGTCCACCGACCAGGGACCCGACGGGGCCGCCCCCGCCGTGATGCCGGCATGAGCCTCCTCGTCGTCGGACTGAGCCACCGCAGCGCCCCGGTCAGCGTCCTGGAACGCGCCTCGCTGAACGAGGACGACCGGATCAAGCTGCTCCAGGACACCGTGGCCGCGGAGCCCGCCACCGAGGCCGCCGTCCTGGCCACCTGCAACCGCATCGAGCTGTACGCCGACGTGGACAAGTTCCACGCCGGTGTCGCCGAGCTGTCCACGCTGCTCGCCCAGCACAGCGGCGTCGGCCTGGAGGAACTGACCCCCTATCTCTACGTGCACTACGAGGACCGTGCCGTCCACCACCTGTTCTCGGTGGCCTGCGGCCTGGACTCGATGGTGGTCGGCGAGGGGCAGATCCTCGGCCAGATAAAGGACTCCCTGGCCCGCGCCCAGGAACTGCACACCGCCGGCCGGCTGCTGAACGACCTGTTCCAGCAGGGCCTCAGGGTCGGCAAGCGCGCCCACTCCGAGACCGGCATCGACCGCGCCGGGCAGTCCCTGGTCACCTTCGGCCTGGAGCAGCTGTCCCAGGGCGCCGACGTGCAGGAATGGGCACACGGCAAGAAGGCCCTGGTCATCGGGGCCGGCTCCATGTCGTCGCTGGCCGCGGCCACGCTGGCGCGCACCGGGGTCGGCGAGATCGTCATCGCCAACCGCACCGCCGAGCGCGCCGAGCGGCTGGCCCAGATCCTCACCGAGGGCGACGACACGCACGTGCTGGCCCGCGCGGTACCGATGGACGCGGTGCCGGCCGAGCTGACACGTGCAGACATCGCCGTCTCCTGCACCGGCGCGACCGGACTCGTGCTGACCGCCGAGACGATCGCCGCCGCCCTGGAGGGCCGCACCGGCGCGCCCGCCGCCGTGACCGAGCCCGACGCGGAGGGGTCCGAGGACGGCCGCCCCCAGGCCGGCCCGCAGGCGAAGGCCGCGCGCGGCGACGTACGCGAGACGCCGCTGCCGCCCACCGCCGGCGAGGAGGGCTGCCCGCTCGACCTGGCCACCGTGGAGCCCGGCTTCTCGCTGCTCGGGGAGTCCGCGGTCGCCGGCATCGACGCCGCCACGCTGGAACAGCACGGCACCTGGGTCGACAACGGCACCGCCGACCGCCGGGACGCCGCCGGGCGCGGGGTCGAGGCCGACGCGGAACTGATCACCGCGCTCGCCGCGACCGCCGCCACCGTCGGCCGCATCCCCGAGCGTCGGAGGCCGGAGCCGGCGCCCGTCGCGCCGCGCCCCGAGCCGGTGCTGTTCGTGCTGGACCTGGCGATGCCGCGGGACGTGGACGCGGCCGTGCACCGGCTGGCCGGGGCGCGCCTGGTGGACATCGAGTCGCTGGCCGGGGCGTCCGCTGACGCGCCGATGGCCTCCGACGTGGACCAGGTCCGCCGGATCGTCGCCGACGAGGTCGCCGCCTTCGGCGCGGCGCAGCGGGCGGCGCACATCACGCCCACCGTGGTCGCCCTGCGCACCATGGCCGCCGACGTCGTCACCAGCGAGATCGCCCGCCTGGAAGGGCGGCTGCCCGGCCTCGACGACAAGCACCGCGCGGAGATCACCCAGACCGTGCGCCGGGTGGTGGACAAGCTGCTGCACGCGCCGACCGTCCGGGTCAAGCAGCTCGCGGCCGAACCCGGCGGCGCCGGGTACGCGGACGCGCTGCGCACCCTGTTCGACCTGGACCCGGAGACGGTGGCCTCCGTCTCCCGGCTCGGGAACGGCGCCGCCGGCGCCGACCACACCGACGACTTCGACCAGAACGGCAAGAACCGAGGGCCAGCATGAGTGAGAAGGCACTGAGGCTGGGGACCAGGCGGAGCAAGCTCGCCATGGCCCAGTCCGGGCAGGTGGCCGACGCCGTGAGCCAGGTGACCGGACGGCCCGTCGAGCTCGTCGAGATCACCACCTACGGCGACACCTCCCGCGAACACCTGGCACAGATCGGCGGCACCGGCGTGTTCGTCGCGGCGCTGCGCGAGGCGCTGGCGCGGGGCGAGGTGGACTTCGCGGTTCACTCGCTCAAGGACCTCCCCACGGCGCAGCCCGCGGAACTGGTCCTGGCCGCCATACCCGAGCGCGAGGACCCGCGTGACGTACTGGTCGCCCGGGACGCGCTCAAGTTCGCCGACCTGCCCCGCGGGGCGCGCGTCGGCACCGGCTCGCCGCGCCGCATGGCGCAGCTGAACGCGTACGCCCGCGCCCACGGCCTGGACATCGAGACCGTCCCGATCCGGGGCAACGTCGACACCCGCATCGGGTTCGTGCACAGCGGCGAACTCGACGCCGTCGTCCTGGCCGCCGCCGGTCTCAACCGGATCGGCCGCGGCGACGAAGTGACCGACTTCCTGTCGGTCGACACCGTTTTGCCCGCCCCCGGCCAGGGGGCCCTGGCGATCGAGTGCGCCGCGGACCGCGCGGACCTCGTCGCGGCGCTCGCCGAACTCGACGACCCGCACACGCGGGCCGCCGTGACGGCCGAGCGGTCCCTGCTCGCCGCCCTGGAGGCCGGTTGCAGCGCTCCCGTGGGCGCGCTGGCCGACCTTCCCCCGCTCTCGGCACCGCTGGAGCGCGGGAATCCCCAGGCCGACCGGCAGATTGTCAAGGAAATGCGCCTGCGCGGCGTCGTCGGCACGACCGACGGCTCCACGCTGGTGCAGTTGTCCACCACCGGTCCCGTACCCCGGACGCACGACGATGCGATGGCGCTCGGTCGCGAACTCGCCACCGAGATGCTCGCCCGGGGCGCGGCCGGTCTGATGGGGGAGCGAGCACTTTGAGCCCCACCACCCTTCCCGCCGGTCCGGAACACGGGCACGTCACCTTCCTGGGTGCCGGACCCGGAGATCCGGGACTGCTGACACTGCGCGCCGTGGAGGCGCTGGCGAACGCGGACGTCCTCGTCGCCGAGCACGAGGTGCTCGACGTCGTACGCACGCACGCCCGAGCGGGCGTCACCGTCGTGCACACGGACCCGGACCCGGCGCAGAACCCTGTTCCGGGCACGGGCACACCCCAGCTGACGGTCGTTGACGGCACGTCAGCAACCGTTGGGGTTCCCGCGGTACGGGATGCCGCACATCTTGTCATGGAGGCCGCGCGCGGCGGCAGGCGGGTCGTCCGTGCGGTGACCGGCGACCCCGGGCTCGACACGGACGCCGCCGCCGAGATGCTCGCGTGCGCCGCCGCCGGCGTCCCCTTCGAGGTGGTGCCCGGCATCGCCAGCGCCGTCGGCGTGCCCGCGTACGCCGGTGTGCCGCTGCGCGACCCCGAGGGCACCGACGTACGGTTCGTCGACGCCCGCACCGCGTCAGGCCGTTGCTGGACCGAGGTCGGCGCCTCCGACGGCACCGTCGTGGTCTCCACGACGCTGGACGCGGTGGCCGCAGCCGCCGGTGAACTGGTCTCGGCCGGCCGCAAGCCGGACACCCCGATGACGGTCACCGTCGCCGGCACCACCACCCGCCAGCGCACCTGGACCGCCACCCTCGGGACGGTCGCCCAGACGCTGAAGCAGGCCAAGGTGCTGCCGTCCCCGGACGGCGGCCGGCCGGTGATAGCCGTCGTCGGCGAGCGCAGCGCGGCCGCGCAGCGCGACCAGCTGTCGTGGTTCGAGTCCAAGCCGCTGTTCGGCTGGAAGGTCCTCGTGCCGCGCACCAAGGAGCAGGCCGCCTCCCTCTCCGACCAGCTGCGGTCCTACGGCGCGGTGCCGCACGAGGTGCCGACCATCGCCGTGGAGCCGCCGCGCACGCCCCAGCAGATGGAGCGGGCGGTCAAGGGCCTGGTCACCGGCCGCTACGAGTGGATCGCGTTCACCAGCGTCAACGCCGTCAAGGCGGTCCGCGAGAAGTTCGAGGAGTACGGCCTGGACGCCCGCGCCTTCGCGGGCATCAAGGTCGCGGCGGTGGGCGAGCAGACCGCCAAGGCGCTGATCGCCTTCGGCGTGAAGCCGGACCTGGTGCCGAGCGGCGAGCAGTCGGCCGCCGGTCTGCTGGAGGACTGGCCGCCCTACGACCCGGTCTTCGACCCGATCGACCGCGTCTTCCTGCCGCGCGCCGACATCGCCACGGAGACCCTGGTCGCCGGGCTGATCGAGTTGGGCTGGGAGGTGGACGACGTCACGGCCTACCGCACCGTGCGCGCCTCGCCGCCCCCGGCGGAGACCCGCGAGGCGATCAAGGGCGGCGGCTTCGACGCCGTGCTCTTCACCTCGTCCTCCACGGTCCGCAACCTGGTCGGCATCGCGGGCAAGCCGCACAACGTGACGGTGATCGCCTGCATCGGCCCGGCCACCGCCAAGACGGCGGAGGAGCACGGCCTGCGGGTGGACGTGATGGCCCCCGAGCCGTCGGTCCACAAGCTCGCCGAGGCCCTGGCCGACTTCGGTCTGCGCCGCCGGGCCGCCGCCCTGGAGGCCGGCGACCCGGTCACCCGGCCGAGCGAGCGCAGGCCGGGGGCGCGGAGGCGGCGGTCGACGACCTGAGGGCCGTGAGCACGAGGCAGTGGCGGAGCGTGCCGTGGTGCGCGCCGCCACTGCGCGTCGTGCGCCGCGATCGCGGAGCCGCGCGGCAGGCACGGGACGCTGACCCGACGGAGGCGGCGACTGCGGAGGTCGTGGGAAGGACACACCGGGCGGCCGCGATGGATCCGGCCCCGGGTGACCCTGGGGCCGGTCACGGTCTCAGGCCAGCGTCGTGATGCAGAACGGCTGGCCCGACGGGTCCAGGAGGACGCGCCAGCGGTCGGGGGAGGGCTGGTGGGCGGGCTTGGTGGCGCCCAGGGTGATCAGGTGGGACTCGGCCGTGTCCAGGTCGTTCACGCCCACCTCCAGGTGGGCGCGCTTCTCCACCGCCGGGTCCGGCCAGGTGGGCGGGCGGTAGTCGGCGACGCGGCTGAAGCCGAGGCCCGGGACGCCCTCGCGGGCCAGGAAGACGAAGTCGTCGCTCTCGAAGGCCACGGGCAGGTCCAGGACCTCGGCGTAGAAGCGGGCCAGTCCCGCCGGGTCGGGGCAGTCGAAGGTGACCGCCGCGTAGCGGAAGGCGGGGGACTCGGGGCTGCTGGGGCTCTGCGGGTTCTGTGTGCTCATGAGGTGCAGGCTAGGAGACGACCAGGACAGGTCCGGTCCTGGTCGTGACGGCGTTGTGGAAGACTTCCGCGACGTGATCGCCGCCTCCGCACGGCTGCTGCGGCTCCTCGCCGTCCTCGCCACCCGCCCCTCCTGGACCTGCGCCGAACTGGCCGAGTGGACCGCCGTCACCGAGCGGACCGTGCGGCGCGACGTGGCCCGGCTGCGGGAACTCGGCTACGTCGTCGACTCCGAGCCCGGCCCCTGGGGCGGCTACCGGCTGCGCGCCGGCACCCGCGTCCCGCCGCTGATCCTGGACGACGAGGAGGCGCTCGCCGTGGCCGTCGGGCTGCGCGAGGCCGCCCTCAGCGGCGCTGTCGGCGGCGACCAGGCCGCCCTGTCGGCCCTGCTGAAGCTGCGCCAGGTGCTGCCGGGCCGCATCGCCGACCGGCTGGCCGGGGCCGACGCCGCCTTCGTGCGCACGCCCCGCCCCGACGAACCGCAGATCACCGCCGGGCTGCTGCTGGAGCTGGCCGCCGCCTGCCGGGCCGGTGAACGCGCCCGCCTGTCCTACCGCGACGGCCAGGGCCGGGCCACCCTCCGGGAGATCGACCCGTACCGCCTCGTGCACACCGGACGCCGCTGGTACTTCGTCGCCCGGGACGTCGCCCGCGGGCAGTGGCGCACCTTCCGCGCCGACCGGGTGGAACGCATCCAGTCCACCGGGCAGCCGGCGGACCTGACCGACCCGCCCGACCCGGCGCTCCTCGTCTCCCGCAACATCGCCACCGGCCCGTACCCGGTGTACGCCACCGTCCGCCTGCCCGTCGGCCTCGACCAGGCGCTGCGGCTGATCCCCGCCACCGTCGGCGCCCACCGCCCCGACGGCCCCGACGCCACCGTCGTCGACGTCGGCGGCCCCGACCCGGACGGTCTCGCCCGCTACCTGCTCAGCCTCGCCACCCCCCTGCGCGTCGTCGCGCCCGGCTCCGTACGGCAGGCCCTGCGCCAGCGTGCACGTGAACTCCTGGCGGCCCTGGACGAGGACGAGCCGTCCGACTCGGCGTCGGCAAAGGCACCGGACGGCCGGGCGTAGCGTAGAAGGCATGACGAAGTACGGATCCTTCCCCGGCACGCGTCCTCGTCGGCTGCGCACCACACCCGCCATGCGCCGTATGGTCGCCGAGACCCGGCTGCACCCGGCGGACTTCATCCTCCCCGCGTTCGTGCGGGAGGGAGCGAGCGAGCCGGTGCCCATCTCGGCGATGCCCGGCGTCGTCCAGCACACCCGCGACAGCCTGAAGAAGGCCGCCGCGGAGGCCGTGGCCGCCGGGGTCTCCGGGATCATGCTCTTCGGCGTGCCCGAGGAGGCCAAGAAGGACGCCCTCGGCACCGCCGGGACCGACCCGGACGGCATCCTCCAGGTCGCGCTGCGCGACGTGCGCGCCGAGGTCGGCGACGACCTGCTCGTCATGTCCGACCTGTGCCTGGACGAGTTCACCGACCACGGCCACTGCGGCGTCCTCGACTCCGAGGGCCGCGTCGACAACGACGCCACGCTGGAGCGGTACGCCGAGATGGGCCAGGTCCAGGCGGACGCCGGCGCCCACATCGTCGCCCCCAGCGGGATGATGGACGGTCAGATCGGCGTCGTCCGCGACGCGCTGGACCAGATCGGCCGCGAGGACGTGGCGATCCTGGCGTACACCGCCAAGTACTCCTCCGCCTTCTACGGCCCCTTCCGGGAGGCCGTCGGCTCCTCGCTCCAGGGCGACCGCAAGACCTACCAGCAGGACCCGGCCAACCTCCGCGAGTCGCTGCGCGAGCTGGAGCTGGACCTGGAGGAGGGCGCAGACCTGGTGATGGTCAAGCCGGCCGGCCCCTATCTCGACATCCTCGCCCGCGTCGCCGACGCCGTGGACGTGCCGGTCGTCGCCTACCAGATCTCCGGCGAGTACTCGATGATCGAGGCAGCCGCGGAGAAGGGCTGGGTGGACCGGGACCGGGCCATCCTGGAGACCCTGACCGGCATCAAGCGCGCCGGCGCCCGCAACATCCTGACCTACTGGGCCGTGGAGGCCGCGCAGAAGCTGCGCTGAGCGCACGGCGGCCTTCACGGCAGCCCCAGGGTCTGGGACGACGTCGTGGACGGACCCTCGTCGCGTACGCCCTCGCCGTCGTCGCAGCCGGTCAGGGCGGCCGCGACGGACAGTACCAGGACCGCCGCGGCGAGCAGGCGTACGCGGGCGCGTACGCCGGTACGGATGCCGGCACGGGGGAGTGCGCGGGTGGTGGAGTGCGTGGGCATGGTGAACCCCGGTGGCGGCGCTGCTCAGAAGTCCACGACGTATTCCATCGTGCTCTGCCAGTACGTCACCGTCAGGCTGTCGTCGACGTAGGCGCTCTTGCCGGGCAGCTTCACCGTGGCGATCGAGCCGTCCTCGAAGGGCACCGTCAGGGTGGTCACCGTGTGCCCGTGGTCGCCGTCGCCCGACAGGCGCACGCCCGCGTACCCCGACTCGCCCGGCGCCAGGCTCACCAGCGCCTGCGGCTTGGTCTCCTCGTCCACCGGCGGCACCGACTGCGCCTCGCCGAACCGGGCCGCCGGGTAGGGCGACAGCAGGCAGCGCTTGGACCCCTTGTTGGTGGCCGTCAGCAGCAGGTGGTTGATGGGGCGGGGCACGGTGACCGCGGTGATCCGGATCTGCGCGGCGCCGCACTTGGTGAAGGCCGCGGAGTCGTTGCCGGTGCTGTGTGCACCGCCGGGGGAGGTCTTGCCCTTGCCGGTGGTGGTGCCGGTGCCTCCCGTGCCGGCGCCTGTGCCGGCGGAGCCTCCGGCTCCGGTTCCGGTACCGGTGGTGCCGCCCTCGGCGCCGCCGGTCGAGCCCGCGGTCCTGGTCGAGGCGGCCGTACCCGTCGTGCCGCCCGAGCCGGTCGAACCCGAGGTCTGCGCGGAGCCGGACGTGTCGCTCTGCGCGGCGGCCACCGGAGAGGGCGTGCCGGCCCCGTCCGTGTCGGTCCCGCCCCCGCAGGCCGTGAGCGAGAGGGCGGCGAGCGAGAGCGCGGAGGCCGCGAACAGGCGGGTGCGGAGCGTGCGTGCGGACATGGTTCCCCCTGGGAGTCGGTGGTGGATCGGTAATGCCTGAGGGCTGCCGTCCGGCCGGTGGCCGGGAGCGCCGTGTTCGGCTGATCCACAGCTTGTGGGACGATGCGTCCCAGGGGCCAGCGACACCGGGTCACTCGGTACGCGGGAATGCTGAAACAGGGTGTGACCTGCGAGAACGGCATCCTGCTGGGACGCCGCCGTGGGACGCGAGAACAGGGAGGGAACGGTGGCGGGAGGCGAGTTCGCCGAGCTGCTGGGGGAGCTGAAGCAGCGGTCGGGGCTCAGTTACGGGGCGCTCGGCAAGCGCCTGCACATGAGCGCGTCGACCGTGCACCGGTACGTCAGCGGCGACGTCGTCCCCACGGACTACGCCCCCGTCGAACGCCTGGCCCGCGTCTGCCGGGCGACCCCCGAGGAACTGCTCGAACTCCACCGCCGCTGGCTCCGCGCGGACGCGCTGCGCGGCGTGAAGACGGGCGGGCCGGCCGCCGCCGAGGTGCGGGAGCGGCAACCGGAACCGGCGCGGGAAGCCACCCCGG
>NZ_JBFBEK010000039.1:0-41095 GCF_040683715.1 Streptomyces sp. NPDC093260 | reverse complement strand
CGGCCCCCGAGCCGGACCCGTCCCCGGCCCCCGAGCCGGACCCGTCCCCGGCCCCCGAGCCGGACCCGTCCCCGGCCCCCGAGCCGGACCCGTCCCCGGCCCCCGAGCCGGACCCGTCCTCCGAGCCGGCGGCGAACGCGGCCCTGGGACCGGTGGCGAACACGCGGGACACCCAGGCCGGGAAGGCACGCACCGAGCCGGGAGCGCCCACGGCGGCGAAGGCGGCCGGGGAGCCGAAGGCGCCCGGCGACGCCGCCGCCCCTCCGAAGCGCCGGAGGCGGACCGCGCTGCTCGCCGGCGCCGGCGTCGTGGCCGTCGCCGCGGCCACCGCGCTCGTGGTGAACCTGGTGCCCGGCGGCGCGGACCGGTCCGACGACGGCCGGGCCGCCGCGTCCGCCGTGACCGCCTCCCGGTCGTCCGCGACGGACGGCGGCGGCCGGTCGGCGGGCACGGCCGACGGCACCTCCTCCGCATCGCCCTCCCCTTCGGGCGCCTCGGTCTCCCCGTCCCCCTCCCGGACGACCTCCGCCGCCCCGCCGTCGCCCCTCTCCCCGTCCGGCGGTGCCGCACGGCCCGGTGCCGGGTCCGGCGCGGCGCCGTTCACGGTCGGCACCACCCCGTACTACTGGGACCTGCCCTGCGAGCAGAGCTTCCTGGTGGACCGGAGTCCGCGGAACGTCCTGCCGCCACCCCCGCAGCAGGATGTGGTCGGCTGGGTCGCGTCGATGGAGGCGGTCGCCGCCGACAACCAGATGGTGGTGCTCACCGTGCAGGGCACCGACGCGCGGACGGTCGTGCTCAAGGCCCTGCACGTCCGGATCGTGAGCAGCGGGCCCCGGCTGACCTGGAACAAGTACGCGATGGGCGACGGCTGCGGCGGCGGGGCGGACACCAAGTCGTTCGACGTCTCCCTGGACCTCGGCAACCCGCTCGCCCAGCCGATCGCCGGGCAGCGGAACTTCCCGTACAAGGTGAGCGAGTCCGACCCGGAGGTCTTCTACGTCAACGGCCACACCAGCGGCCACGACGTGCGCTGGTACCTGGAGCTGGACTGGTCGAGCGGCGACCGGCACGGCACGCTGCGCATCGACGACCACGGCAAGCCGTTCCGCACCAGCGGCTCCGGGCCGGCGTACTACGCCTCTCCGCTGGGCGGCCACGGCTGGGAGCTGGCGAACTACAGCTGACGCGGACCGGGCGGTGGGGTCGGCCGGCCGGCTGCGCCCGTCAGGTCTGTCCGGCCCGCCAGGTGCGGTGCCGGCGATCAGCTGACCCGGCACGACCTGACCCGGCCCCCCAGGGAGGTGCCCATGACCGGCGACGCCCTCGTGCACGCCGCCCCGGTCCCGGACCGCCCCGACGCCGCCCGCCTCGCGGGCCTCGACGACATGGAGAAGATCCGGTACCGCGACGTCGACGACGTGACGGACGCCGGCATCGGCCTCCACGGGGGCCTCGGCGTCGAGGCGTGACGCAGGAGCCGGACGGCCGGCTCAGTCCCACCAGAAGTGCCAGGCGCGCTCGCCGATCAACCCGTCCGCGTACGCCGCCAGCCGGTCCGGGTCCAGGTGGTCCACGGTGTCCGGGCAGAAGGCGGCGTGCTCGGCGGCTATCGCCTCCGCCTCGGCGCGGGCGGCGGGCGGGGCCGCGACGGACACGGTGAGGTGGTCGAAGCCGAGCGCGACGACGCGTATGCCGAAGCGGTCCTCCCAGGAGCGGAGGACCGCGCAGAGGCGCGCCACGTCGTTGTCGTGGTTGACCGGCCCGCTCCAGCCGATCGCGGCGGGTATGTCGGCGCTGCGGCGGGCGGGCGCGAGCGCGAGGTGCGGGTCCTTCAGCCAGAGCCGCCCCTCGGCGAGCGAGTCCGCCACCTCGGCGGCACGGACGTCCGGCGCGGCGGTGAGCGCGAGCGGCGCGGCGAGGCCCGGCCACGGCTCGCCGCCGTCCGGCTCCTCGTCGGCGTCGTCGTCCCAGTACTCCGCGAGGACGTCCTCGGCGTCGTGGTCCCCGGGGTACGACACCTCCCCGGGCATCAACTCCCAGTCCGCGGGCCCGCCCTGACTGCCGCCCAGGTCCACGAGTACCGGCAGCAGCCCCACCCGGGCGGCGGGCGTGCCGAGCGCCGCCCAGTTGCCGGGGGACACCGCCCGCCCGGCGTACCAGAGCAGCGGCTCGTGCCACGGCCCATCCGCCGTGGCATCGAGCAGAACGCCGGGCGGCAGCTGCAACCCGAGCGAACGCCCGCTCGGATCGGCCGCCAGCTTGGGCAGCGGGTTCGGAAGAGTCGCCATGCCGGTGACTGTAGAGCCGGCCACTGACATCGATACGTCCCCGCCCTCCGTCTCGCACCCGCCCTCTTGGGGGCTGCGGGTGTCTTCAGGGGCCGATGTGACGGCTGAGGCAGCGGTCACACCCGCGTGGGCGGGACGCCGGCACGTGCCCGCCTCGGTTCCGGCCGCACGGCCGGTCTCACCACAGGCCGTGCTCCAGTTCCTCGAGGGCCAGGTTCCACTGGGAGTCCTCGTCGGCGAACGGGGTGGGATCGAAGGCGCTGACCGACTGGCGGAAGCGCTCGGCGAGTTCGTGCGGGTCGACGCCCCGGTCGTGGGCCGCCTCCAGTTTCCGGAACTCGATGAGGCCGAGGAGCAGCGACTCGACGTCCCGGTGCAGGAGGATGTGCCGCGACTCGCTCTCGGGGAAGGCGTGGACCGTGCCGGATTCCGGGTCGAGGGCGATGAGCGAGGTGAAGAGGTGTCCCAGGAACCACCACGTGCGGCTCTGAGGCGGGCACGGGATTCCGTAGTGGTCGAAGCGGCTGCCCAGGGTGACCGGGTCGAACCCCGGCTCGTAGGGGTCGGCCGGGTCCCCCCTCGACGTGAAGACCTCCGAGTGGGGGAGGCCCACCGAACTGAGCAGCGTCGTCGAGCGTGCGTCGGCGCGGCCGTCGGCCGGGCAGCGCGGGAAGAAGACCACGCTGCCCAGGCCGTAGGCCTCGATCAAGTCGCCGGGGGTCACGGTCACCGGGACGTCAGCCTCCCCCGGGCCCCGAAGCGGGGGCCCCTCGCGATTGCCTCCGGGCCGGCCCTCAGAGCCGTTCCGGCGTCCTGATGCCCAGGAGGGTCATGCCCTGGTGGAGCGTGCGGGCGGTGAGGTCGACCAGGAAGAGGCGGTTCTCCACGACCTCCGGCGCGTTGTCGGGGGACAGGACCTGGCACTGGTCGTAGAACGTCGTCAGCAGCGAGGCCAGCTGGTAGAGGTACGCGGCCAGCTTGTGCGGCTCGTAGGAGGCCGCGACCTCCAGGACCGTCTCGCCGAAGCGGTCCAGCTGGAGGCCCAGCTCCCGCTCGGCGGGGGCGAGTTCCAGTTCGGGGTGGGCCGCCGGGCGCGCCTCGCCCGCCTTGCGCAGGATGGACTGGATGCGGGCGTAGGCGTACTGGAGGTAGACCGAGGTGTCGCCGCTGAGCGAGACCATCTGGTCCAGGTCGAACTTGTAGTCGCGCACCGCGGAGGTCGACAGGTCGGCGTACTTGACCGCGCCGATGCCGACGTAGCGGCCGTTCTCGACGATCTCCTCCTCGGTGAGGCCCACCTTCCCGGCCTTCTCGCGGACGACCGCCGTGGCCCGCTCGACCGCCGAGTCCAGCAGGTCCTCGAGCTTGACGGTCTCGCCGGCGCGGGTCTTGAACGGCTTGCCGTCCTTGCCCAGCACCGTGCCGAACGCCAGCTGGTGCGCGGTGACGTCGTCACCGAGCCAGCCGGCCCGGCGCGCCGTCTCGAAGACCATCCTGAAGTGCAGGGACTGGCGGGCGTCCACCACGTACAGCAGCGTGCTGGCCTTGAGGTTGAAGACGCGGTCCCGGATCGCCGAGAGGTCGGTGGCCGCGTAGCCGTAGCCGCCGTCGGACTTCTGGACGATCAGGGGGACCGGGTTGCCGTCCGGACCCTTGATGTCGTCGAAGAAGACGCACAGCGCGCCCTCGGAGCGGACCGCGACGCCGGACTCCTCCAGCAGGCGGCAGGTCTCGGCGAGCATGTCGTTGTAGCCGGACTCGCCGACGATGTCCGGGTCCCGGACCTCCATGTCCAGCTTCTCGAAGACGGAGAAGAAGTAGATCTTCGACTCGTCCACGAACTTCTGCCACATCGCGACCGTGCCCGGGTCGCCGGCCTGGAGGTCCACCACCCGGCGCCGGGCGCGCGTCTTGAACTCCTCGTCGGAGTCGAACAGCTTGCGGGCGGCCTTGTACAGGCGGTCGAGGTTCGACATCGCCTCGTCGCCGCTCACCTCGGACGCCTTGTGGTCCAGCTCGTGCGGGTGCTCGTCCAGGTACTGGATGAGCATGCCGAACTGGGTGCCCCAGTCGCCGATGTGGTGGCGGCGCACCACACTCTCCCCGGTGAACTCCAGCAGCTGCACCAGCGCGTCGCCGATGACCGCCGAGCGCAGATGGCCGACGTGCATCTCCTTGGCGACGTTCGGCTGGGCGTAGTCGATCACCGTGGTGCCCGGGTGGTCGGCCTGCGGCACGCCGAGCCGGCCGGCCGGGTCGGTGGCGCGCGCGGCGAGGTTCTCGACGATCGCCCGGTCGGAGACGGTGATGTTGAGGAAGCCGGGCCCGGACACCTCGATGTCCTTGATCAGGTCGCCGGCGGTGACCTGCGCGACGACCTGGGTCGCCAGCTCCCGCGGGTTGGCCTTGGCCTTCTTCGCCAGTGCGAGGATCCCGTTGGCCTGGAAGTCCGCACGGTCGCTTCGTCGCAGCAGCGGGTCCGCGTCGGCGGCCTCCGGCAGGGCTGCCGAGAGGGCGTTCGCGAGGCGCTGATGGACGGCGGACGTGAGGGACTGGACCGAGGCCATAGGAAGGGGTGCCGTTCTCCTCGTGGGGATGGATAGTCCCGGCCAGTATCCCACGCGGGGGAAAGCGAATTTTCCGGGCGACGGGCCAACCGCGGGGCGCCCGCGGCCGTCCAACGCGGTGAAAAGGCGTTTTCGCGGTTGCCGCCCGGCCTGGGACAATGGAGCAGACACACCCGCGATCGCACCCGCGGTCGCACCGGCTGCGCCCGCAGCGCCGTCAGGGAACTTCAGGGAAAGAGGACGTGCCGACCGTGGCTCAAAGCACCGAGACCACCGACTGGGTCTCCCGTTTCGCGGATGAGGTCATCGAGGAATCGGAGCGTCGGGCCCCGGGCAAACCGGTCGTCGTCGCGTCCGGACTGTCGCCGTCCGGCCCCATCCACCTCGGCAACCTGCGCGAGGTCATGACCCCGCACCTCGTCGCCGACGAGATCCGCCGCCGGGGGCACCAGGTGCGGCACCTGATCTCCTGGGACGACTACGACCGCTACCGCAAGGTCCCGGCCGGGATCAGCGGCGTGGACGAGTCGTGGGCCGAGCACATCGGCAAGCCGCTGACCTCGGTCCCCGCCCCCAAGGGCTCCGCCCACCCGAACTGGGCCGAGCACTTCAAGGCCGCGATGATCGAGTCGCTGGCCGAGCTGGGCGTGGAGTTCGACGGCATCAGCCAGACCGAGCAGTACACCTCGGGCGTCTACCGCGAGCAGATCCTGCACGCGATGCGCCACCGCGCCGACATCGACGCGATCCTCGCGCAGTACCGCACCAAGAAGGCCCCGGCCAAGAAGCAGCAGCAGAAGCCGGTGGACGAGGCCGAGTTGGAGGCCGCCGAGGGCTCCGGCGCCGCCGCCGAGGACGACGGCAGCTCCGGCTCGGCCGGCTACTTCCCGTACAAGCCGTACTGCGGCAACTGCGAGAAGGACCTCACCACCGTCACCGCCTACGACGACGACTCCACCGAGCTGACCTACACCTGCACGGCGTGCGCCTTCTCGGAGACGGTGCGCCTGGAGGAGTTCAACCGGGGCAAGCTGGTCTGGAAGGTCGACTGGCCGATGCGCTGGGCCTACGAGGGCGTCATCTTCGAGCCGTCCGGCGTCGACCACTCCTCGCCGGGCTCCAGCTTCCAGGTAGGCGGCCAGATCGTCGGCATCTTCGGCGGTCAGCAGCCCATCGGCCCGATGTACGCCTTCGTCGGCATCTCCGGCATGGCCAAGATGTCGTCCTCGCGCGGCGGTGTCCCCACACCCGCCGACGCGCTGAAGATCATGGAGCCGCAGCTCCTGCGCTGGCTGTACGCCCGCCGTCGCCCGAACCAGTCCTTCAAGATCGCCTTCGACCAGGAGATCCAGCGGCTGTACGACGAGTGGGACAAGCTCGTCGCCAAGGTCGCCGGGGGCGACTCCCAGGCGTCGAGCACTGGGGGAGGCTCAGCGCTCCCCGCTGACGTGGCCGCCTACACGCGGGCCGTGGGCACCGCCGCCGGCGAGCTGCCGAAGACCCCCCGCCCGCTGCCCTACCGCACGCTCGCCTCGGTCGCCGACATCACCGCCGGCCACCAGGACCAGGCGCTGCGCATCCTGTCCGAGCTGGACCCGGCGAACCCGCTGTCCTCCCTGGACGAGGCCCGGCCCCGGTACGACAAGGCGGAGGCGTGGATCAACACCCACGTCCCCGCCGACCAGCGCACCATCGTCCGCGACGAGCCCGACACCGAGTTGCTGAAGTCGCTGGACGACGCCTCCCGGCAGTCGGTGCGGCTGCTGCTCGACGGACTCGCCGACCACTGGTCGCTGGACGGCCTGACCCACCTGGTCTACGGCGTGCCCAAGGTCCAGGCCGGGTTCTCCGCCGACGCCACGCCCAAG
The DNA here is from genome assembly GCF_040683715.1 of Streptomyces sp. NPDC093260. Lineage (NCBI taxonomy): Bacteria > Bacillati > Actinomycetota > Actinomycetes > Kitasatosporales > Streptomycetaceae > Streptomyces > Streptomyces sp. NPDC093260. The sequence goes on along the minus strand of NZ_JBFBEK010000039.1, from coordinate 34,369 downwards.
GAGCTGCCGCCGGAGATCAAGACCGCCCAGCGGACGTTCTTCGCGCTGCTCTACCACCTGCTCGTCGGCCGCGACACCGGCCCGCGCCTGCCCACGCTGCTCCTCGCGGTCGGCCAGGACCGGGTCCGCACCCTCCTCGGGGACTGAACGGCTCGCAGCACGAGAAGGGGGCGCCCGGTGATCACCGGGCGCCCCCTTCTCGTACGCGTACCGCCTACGCGATGTGGTCCTCCTCCAGTTGCGCGTTGAAGCGCTTGGTGAAGAGGTCGACCATGTGCGTGGCCTCGGGCTGCGCCAGCGCGATGCCGTACGTTGCCTCCACGGCGTCCGCGAACTGCGCGGCCGTGGGGTAGCTGCCGTCGATCGACTTGCGGAAGACCTGGTAATAGTCCTCCTCGGCGGGCTCCGCCTCCGGCGTGCCGCCGCCCTCGCCCAGCTCCCGGGTCCGGCCGCCCGGCACCACCGGGATGGGGAAGCTGCCGGTCTCCTCCGGGGAGGGCTCCTGCGCCGGCGGCTCCTCCTCGTACTGGTCCCGGTACTGCTCGGCCTGCCGCTGCTCCTCGTACCAGGATGCGTACTGCTCGGCTGGGTCGTAGGTGGGGTCGTAGCCGCCGTGGTACTCGATGCGGCGCGCGGTGTTGAACCACGGGCTGCTCTCGTCCGGCTCCGCCTCGGCGGCCGGGACCGGCCGCGGCACGTCCGGGCGGCCGGCCAGCTCGGGGCGCTGCCCGGCGGCCTCCGGCTGCCGGGGACCGGGCACCGCCGCCCGGGCGCCCGCGGGCACCTCCGCCTGGGGGGCCGGCGGCAGCAGCGCGGGCTCGATGCCCGCCGCCGCCAGGCCTGCCGGGGCGGTCTCCGCCAGCGGCACGCCGTAGCGGGCCAGCCGCAGCGGCATCAGCGACTCCACCGGCGCCTTGCGCCGCCAGGTCCGGCCGAACCGGGACCGCAGCCGCGCCTGGTACACCAGCCGCTCCTGCTCCAGCTTGATCACCTGGTCGTAGGAGCGCAGCTCCCACAGCTTCATCCGGCGCCACAGCAGGAAGGTCGGCAGGGGGGAGAGCAGCCAACGGGTGAGGCGGACGCCTTCCATGTGCTTGTCGGCCGTGATGTCGGCTATTCGGCCGACCGCGTGCCGGGCCGCCTCGACGGCGACGACGAACAGCACCGGAATCACCGCGTGCATGCCGACGCCGAGCGGGTCGGGCCAGGCGGCGGCGCCGTTGAACGCGATCGTCGCCGCCGTCAGCACCCACGCCGTCTGGCGCAGCAGCGGGAACGGGATGCGGATCCAGGTCAGCAGCAGGTCCAGGGCGAGCAGGACGCAGATGCCCGCGTCGATGCCGACCGGGAAGACGTACGCGAAGTTCCCGAAGCCTTTCTTCCAGGCCAGTTCGCGCACGGCCGCGTAGGAACCGGCGAAGCCGATGCCGGCGATGATCACGGCGCCGGTCACGACCACGCCGATGAGTACCCGGTGCATCCGAGTCAGCTGCAGTGGCGCGGCCACTCGTACTCCCCTCCCGTTGCCTGTCGTTGCGCGCAACAGAGTGGCACACCTGTCCGGGGAACGCGTGGCCGGATCGGAATGCCCCGGTCCACGGCCCCGGGGCCGTGGACCGGTCGGTGTGCGGCGGTCAGCTGTCCGCGGCGGTCGCGGAGGCCGAGGCCGACGGCGACGCGCTCTTCGAGGCGCCCGCCTTGCCGGCCGACGCCGACGGGGACGCCGACGAGCCCGACGACTTCGACGCCGACGGGGAGGCCGGGTCCGTCGCGGAACCGCCCTCGCCGTTGGCCTTCGCCACCGCGGCCACGGTCTCCCTGGCGACCTTCTCGGCCGACGCCGCCAGGTCGTCCGCGTCCGGGGACTTGTCCCCGGCGAGCCCCGCGCCGTTGTAGTCGACGGTGACCACCACGTTCGCCACCCGCGCCACCACCGTCTGCTGCTTGAAGACGCCTTCCTTCTTCTTCGTCTCGTAGCGCACCAGCGTCGCCTCGTCGCCCGTCCTGGACACCGGCTGCGCCTTGGTGTTCTTCGCGCCGGTCTCCGCCTGCGCGTCCTGCACCTGCTGACGGAAGTACGTCCGCGCCTGCTCGTCGCCCGCGCCGCGCGCGGGATCGGACGCGAAGCGCAGCAGCGACACGTTCAGCCAGCGGTACTGGGAGCCCTTGACGCCGTTGTTGTCCAGGCCGTTCCAGGAGCAGCTCGCCCGCGTGGACACATCGCCGGAGGAGCCCCCCTTGGCGGACTTCGCGCCGCCCGGCACCAGGTCGTCCAGGGTCTTGCCGGACACTGCCTTGCACGCCTCGGGCAGCTTCGCGTACTTCGCGGCCGGGATCGTCGGGGACGCGCTCGCGCTCGCGCTCGCCGAGGACGAGGCGGAGGCCGACGCGCTCGCCTTCGCGTCGGCGTCCGAGCCGGAGTCCGAGGAGCAGGCCGCGGCCAGGAACAGCACGGGGACGGCCGTCGCGCCGGCAAGGACACGGTTCAGGCGCTTCGCTCGCGGACTGTGCGGGGCTCGCTGTGCTCGCTGCATGGTTCCTTCACTCATGACGCTGGTGGCTCGTGGTTCCTGCGGTCGGGGATCGGGTCCGAGGGGCCACGGTACGCGGTGGAACAGCGGTCTGGTTCCGCTTCACCGGCTTCGCGCCACCGCGCCAAGTGCCGTGCGGCAGAGGTCAACCGCCCAGCGAATCGGCCAGACGGGCCGCCAGATTCCGGGCCTTGTCCTGCATTTCCTTGCTGTCGGGCAGCACGCCGACGGAGGCCGGCTGCTCCTCGTACTCGATGGTCACGATCACGTTCGACGTGCGGAACGCCACAGTCACGGTGCGCTGCTTGGCCGTCGAGCCGGAGCTGCTGAGGGTGTCGTCGAGGAACGCCTCGTCGCCGAGGTCGTCCAGCAGACGCGGCCGGAGGTCGGCGGGGTCGCCACCGGCGTCGCCGGAGCCGGTCGAGCCGGTGGCGGAGTCCGAGGACGCGGAGGAGGCCGACGAGGCGGACGAGGACGGGGTGGGCGCTCCGGAGGAGGAGGGCGCGCCGCCGCCGGCACCCGGGACGGCCCCGGACCCGGAACCGGTCGGGGTGGTGGCGGAGGACGCGGAGGGCTCGGGCAGCCCGGCGGCGGTGCGCTTGGCGGCGAACACCGACTCGGCCTGGCTGTCGTCGCTGACCGCGTTGTCGTAGGAGACGACCCGCTCGAAGTCGACGTGCAGCCGGTCGGTGGCGGCCGGGGCGTCCACCTTCCAGCGGCAGCCCACCTTGCGGTCGGTGTCGTAGGTCAGCGTGGCCTCGCCCTCGTAGGCCTTCTCGCGCTGGTCCACGTCCGTGAGCTGCGCGATGCCGGGCAGCAGCGCGTCGAGCGAGGTGTGGCTCACCGCGCCGCACGCCTCGGGCAGGGTGCGGTACCTGCCGGGCTGCGCGACGGCCGCGGCGGCGCCCGAGCCGTCCGGGTTGGCGTCGTCCGCATGGCCGCCGTCCGACGAGCCGCCGGTGCAGCCGGCCAGCAGCAGCGCGGCGAGGACCGCGGCCGCGCCGGATACGTACGCCTTCCGCAGCACGGGCAGGCTCCTCTCGGTCTCCTCCGCCCCGCCGGTGGCGCGCCCGGTTATTCGCTTGCCGGGCGAGGGCGTCTCCTGGAGACAATGTGTATCGCACGCACTGCCGTGGATGCCGGTCCGATGTCCTGTTTCGTCGACCCTGGCACCGGCATTGCGATTCATGCGGTTCGTGCTTTTTGAGACTTCTGTGCTTTTTCCGGGGGAACGAGGACGCCATGTCGTACGTGGAGATGCCGGGGGCGAAGGTCCCCATACGGATGTGGACCGACCCGGCGGCGGTCGAGGACGTGGCGCTGCAGCAGCTGCGGAACGTCGCCACCCTGCCCTGGATCGAGGGCCTCGCCGTCATGCCCGACGTGCACTACGGCAAGGGCGCCACGGTCGGCTCGGTCATCGCGATGCGGGGCGCGGTGTGCCCGGCGGCGGTGGGCGTGGACATCGGCTGCGGGATGTCGGCGGTGAGGACCTCGCTGACCGCGAACGACCTGCCCGGCGACCTGTCCCGGCTGCGCTCGAAGATCGAGCAGGCCATTCCGGTGGGCCGCGGGATGCACGACGACCCGCTGGACCCCGGCCGCTTCCACGCCCTGCCCACCTCCGGCTGGGACGGCTTCTGGGACCGCTTCGACGGAGTCGCCGAGGCGGTGAGGTTCCGTCAGGAGCGGGCGGTCAGGCAGATGGGGACGCTGGGCAGCGGCAACCACTTCATCGAGATCTGCGTGGACGACGACGGCGCCGTGTGGCTGATGCTGCACTCCGGTTCCCGCAACATCGGCAAGGAACTCGCCGAGCACCACATCGGCGTCGCGCAGAAGCTCCCGCACAACCAGGGTCTGGTCGACCGCGACCTCGCCGTCTTCGTGGCCGACACCCCGCAGATGGCCGCCTACCGCAACGACCTGTTCTGGGCGCAGGAGTACGCCAAGTACAACCGCACGCTGATGATGGCGCTGCTGAAGGACGTGGTGCGCAAGGAGTTCAAGAAGGCGAAGCCGACCTTCGAGCAGGAGATCTCCTGTCACCACAACTACGTGGCGGAGGAGCGGTACGACGGCATGGACCTGCTGGTCACCCGCAAGGGCGCGATCCGCGCGGGCTCCGGCGACCACGGCATCATCCCCGGCTCCATGGGCACCGGCTCGTACATCGTGAAGGGCCTCGGCAACGAGAAGTCCTTCAACTCCGCCTCGCACGGCGCCGGCCGCCGGATGAGCCGCAACGCCGCCAAGCGCCGCTTCTCCACGACGGACCTGGAGGAGCAGACGCGGGGCGTGGAGTGCCGCAAGGACTCCGGCGTGGTGGACGAGATCCCGGGCGCCTACAAGCCGATCGAACAGGTCATCGACCAGCAGCGGGACCTCGTCGAGGTGGTGGCGAAGCTGAAGCAGGTGGTGTGCGTGAAGGGCTGAGGCGGCAGCCCCGCCACCCGGCCCTCGCACGGCAGCTGCGCCGCCGACCGACCCCGCTGCGGATCAGCCGGTCAGCCGTTTCTCCAGCAGCGTCACCGCGTACGGGCTTTCGAGACACGCCCTGGGCGGCGGGGGCGGCGTCCGCCGCATGGTCCGCCGCGCCTCGACCTGTTCCCCTACTTCGCGTGGCGTACCGCGTAGATCATCACGAAGGCCACGATGTGGATGCCGAAGAGGAAGTAGCCGAGGTAGTACCAGACGTAGCGCTCGCGCTTCTTCTCCAGGGCGAGGCGTTCACGGTCCGCCGCCGCCCGGTCCGGCTCCGCCGGGGCCCTTCCCCCGGGCTTCTCCTCCGTCGTGGTCCTCACCGCTCCCGGTGCAGTTTCGTGTTGGACGCCTGCGCGCGCGGGCGGACGATCAGCAGGTCGATGTTGACGTGGCTGGGACGGGTCACCGCCCAGCTGATCGTGTCGGCGACGTCGTCGGCGGTCAGCGGCTCGGCGACGCCCTCGTACACCTTCGACGCCTTCTCCCGGTCGCCGCGGAAGCGGGTCAGCGCGAACTCGTCGGTCTTGACCAGGCCGGGCGCGATCTCGATGACCCGGACCGGCTGCCCGACGATCTCCAGGCGCAGCGTCTCGGCCAGGACATGGGCGCCGTGCTTGGCGGCGACGTAGCCCGCTCCGCCCTCGTAGGTGGCGTGACCGGCGGTGGAGGAGACGACCACCACCGTGCCGTCGCCGCTCGCCACCAGCTTGGGCAGCAGGGCCTGGGTGAGGTTGAGGGTGCCGATGACGTTCGTCTCGTACATCGTGCGCCAGTCGGCCGGGTCGCCGGTGGCGACGGGGTCGGCGCCGAGCGCCCCGCCCGCGTTGTTCACCAGGACGCCGACCGTCTGGAAGGCGGAGGCGAACTCGTCCACGGCCGTGCGGTCGGTGACGTCCAGCGGGTAGGCCGTCGCGGAGTGCCCGGCGGCGTTGATCTCCTCGGCCAGCGCCTCGATGCGGTCCTTGCGGCGCGCGGTCAGCACCACCCGGTAACCGGCGGCGGCCAGCTGCCGGGCCGTGGCGGCGCCGATACCACCGCTCGCACCGGTGACGACGGCGATGCGGGAGGCGGCGGACGGTGCGGCGGTGGCCATGGGCTGCTCCTGGGGTTCGAACGCTCGGCTCCGACCAGCGTAGGCGAACCTCAGCCGCCGTTCCTCGGCGCCCACATGATGAGCGCCATCCCGGCCAGGCAGACCAGGGCCCCGCCGATGTCCCACCGGTCGGGGCGGTACCCGTCGGCCACCACGCCCCACAGGATCGACCCGGCGACGAAGATGCCGCCGTAGGCGGCGAGGATGCGGCCGAAGTGCGCGTCGGGCTGGAAGGTGGCGACGAAGCCGTACGCGCCGAGTGCGAGGACGCCGCCGGCCGCCCACAGCCAGCCGCGGTGCTCGCGCACCCCCTGCCAGACCAGCCAGGCCCCGCCGATCTCGAACAGGGCGGCGACGACGAAGAGGGCGGCGGAACGCAGGACGAACGACATGGGGGGAGCTTCGCACGGCCCGCGCCCGCGGTGGCCGGCGCGGGCACGGCGGTGGGTACGGCTTCGGCGGGCACGGCCTCGGCGGCGGGCGGCACGGGCGGTGGGGCGCCGGTCGGTCCGTGGGAACGGTGTGTGCGTCGTGACGCTCGCGGGTCGTGTGGACCTCTCGACGCGGGTCCTCGTCGGGGGCTGGTGCCCGGACCGGGCGGGCGGGGGCGGAGAGGCGTCGGAGGGGGGCGGAATACCTGCGGGTGGGGCCTGGTTCCAGGGGTATAGTTGAACCGTCAACAACCTGGAGGGTGAGCGACCATGCAGTTCGGGATCTTCAGCGTCGGCGACGTCACGCCGGACCCCACCACCGGCCGGATCCCGACCGAGCGCGAGCGCATCAAGGCCATGGTCGCCATCGCGCTGAAGGCGGAGGAGGTCGGCCTGGACGTCTTCGCGACCGGCGAGCACCACAACCCGCCGTTCGTGCCGTCCTCCCCGACCACCATGCTCGGCTACATAGCCGCCCGCACCGAGCGGCTGATCCTGTCCACCTCGACCACCCTGATCACCACCAACGACCCGGTGAAGATCGCCGAGGACTTCGCGATGCTCCAGCAGCTCGCGGACGGCCGGGTGGACCTGATGATGGGCCGCGGCAACACCGGACCGGTCTACCCCTGGTTCGGCAAGGACATCCGCCAGGGCATCAACCTCGCCATCGAGAACTACGCACTGCTGCACCGGCTGTGGCGCGAGGAGGTCGTGGACTGGAAGGGCAAGTTCCGCACCCCGCTGCAGGGCTTCACCTCCACGCCCCGCCCGCTGGACGGCGTGCCGCCGTTCGTCTGGCACGGCTCCATCCGGTCCCCGGAGATCGCCGAGCAGGCCGCGTACTACGGCGACGGCTTCTTCCACAACAACATCTTCTGGCCCGCCGACCACACCAAGCGCATGATCGAGCTGTACCGCAACCGCTGGGCCCACTACGGGCACGGCGCCCCGGAGCAGGCGATCGTGGGCCTCGGCGGCCAGGTGTTCATGCGGAGGAACAGCCAGGACGCGGTGCGCGAGTTCCGCCCCTACTTCGACAACGCCCCGGTCTACGGCCACGGGCCCTCCCTGGAGGACTTCACCGCCCAGACCCCGCTGACCGTGGGCTCCCCGCAGCAGGTCATCGAGAAGACGCTGTCCTTCCGCGACTACGCCGGCGACTACCAGCGCCAGCTGTTCCTGATGGACCACGCCGGCCTGCCGCTGAAGACCGTCCTCGAACAGCTCGACATCCTCGGCGAACAGGTCGTGCCGGTGCTGCGCGAGGAGTTCGCGAAGAACCGTCCGGCGAACGTGCCGGACGCCCCCACCCACGCGTCCCTGCTGGCCGCGCGCGACCAGGACGGGACGACGGAGAACTCGGAGGAAGAGGTGAGCACCGTATGACGAAGCTCGTCGTCGTGTCGGCGGGGCTGAGCGTCCCGTCCTCCACCCGGCTGCTGGGGGACCGGCTGGCCGCCGCGACCGCCGCGCACACCGGTGCGGAGGTGCGGGTGATCGAGGTGCGCGACCTCGCCGTGGAGATCGCGCACAACCTCACCAGCGGCTTCCCCGGCCCCGCCCTGGCCGCCGCGCTGGACGCGGTGACCGAGGCGGACGGGCTGATCGTCGTCACCCCGGTGTTCTCCGCGTCGTACAGCGGACTGTTCAAGTCCTTCTTCGACGTGCTCGGGGCGCGGGACCAGGACGCGCTGGCGGGCAAGCCGGTGCTGATCGCAGCCACCGGCGGCACCGCCCGCCACTCCCTCGTCCTGGACCACGCCCTGCGACCGCTGTTCGCCTACCTGCGGGCCGTGGTCGTCCCCACCGGCGTCTACGCCGCCTCCGAGGACTGGGGCGCGGAGGGGCTGCCCGAACGGGTCGAGCGGGCCGCGGGGGAACTCGCGGCGCTGCTGCCGGAAACGGCGGGACGGCCGGTCGCGGCGGAGCGGCCCGCACCCCCGGCGGCCCGCCGTGCCGAGCCGGACGGCTTCACGGTGGTGCCGTTCGAGGAGCAGCTGGCCGCGCTGCGCGGCTGACGGCGGCGGAACTCACCGCGCCGGGCCGACCGGCCCGCGGCTCGCCGCACCGAGGCGACGGGTGCCGCCGACTCGGTGAGAGGCGGGTAAAAAGGGCGGTCACCGGGCCGCCCGCCCCGGCCGCCACGCCGTCACCTTGGCAGACTGGACGCGTGCCTCAGACCGTGCTGCTCGCCGAAGACGACCGCGCCATCCGCCACGCCCTGGAACGGGCGCTGACCCTGGAGGGCTACGAGGTGATCGCGGTCGCCGACGGAGTCGAGGCGCTCGCCCAGGCACACCGCACCCCGCCGGACATCCTCGTCCTGGACGTGATGATGCCGGGCATCGACGGCCTCCAGGTCTGCCGGGTGCTGCGCGCCGAGGGCGACCGCACCCCGATCCTCATGCTCACCGCCCTGGTGGAGACCGCCGACCGGATCGCCGGCCTGGACGCCGGAGCCGACGACTACGTCGTCAAGCCGTTCGACGTCGAGGAGGTCTTCGCCCGGCTGCGCGCCCTGCTGCGCCGCACCAGCCCCGCCCTCGCCGCCGGCCCCGCCGAGGACGTACCGGCCAGGGGGCCGCAACTGCCCGACCGGCAGATCGAGGCGGCCGGCCTTCGCATGGACCTCCAGGCCCGCCGGGTCTGGCGCGGCACCCGTGAGCTGGAGCTGACCCGCACCGAGTTCGAACTCCTCGAACTGCTGGTCCGCAACGCCGGCATAGTCCTCGACCACTCCACCATCTACGACCGCATCTGGGGCTACGACTTCGGCCCCGGCTCCAAGAACCTCGCCGTCTACGTCGGCTATCTGCGCCGCAAGCTCGACGAGCCCGACGCGCCGCAGCTGATCCACACCGTGCGCGGCGTGGGGTACGTGCTGCGGGAGGACTGAGTGGGCCGGCTCGCCCGGCTGCTGGACCGGCCACGGCCGGGCCTGTCGTCGCTGCGGACCACGTTCGCGGTGACGTTCGCCCTGGTCACCGCCGCCGTCACGGTCCTCGTCGGCATCCTGTCGTACAACTCGGCCGCCCGGCTGGTGCGGGTGGACCAGCAGTCGGTGTTCACCCAGGTCGTCCAGGACGTGCAGGACGAGGTGCGCCGCTACGACCGCACCCCGCAGGACTTCTCCTCCTCCCGGCCCGGCCACGAGGTGGTCCGGCCCAGCCGTACCGATGTGCAGGTGCTCGGCCCGGCGGGCCAGATCGTGGACCACGGCAGCCCCCCGCTGCCCGTCACCGGGGACGACCGGGCCGTCGCGGCCGCCGCCACGGCCGGGAAGACCGTCGAGTACCAGGACGTGGCCGTCGCCGACGACGTGTACCGCGTCGCCACCGTCGCGCTCGGCGACGGCCGCGGCGCCGTCCAGGTCGCCCAGGAGTTCAGCGACACCGAGGACCTGCTGCACGCCCTCCAACAGCGCACCCTCGCACTGATGGGCGCGGTGGTCGTCGCGGCCGGCCTGTGCGGCTGGTGGCTGGCCCGCCGCATCACCCGGAGGCTGCGCATCCTGACCGCCGCCGCCGAGGACGTCGCCCGCACCCGGCGGCTCGGCGTGGACGTCCCCGTCACCGGCTACGACGAGGTGGGCCGCCTCGGCCGCTCCTTCGACCGGATGCTCGGCCGGCTCGCCCAGTCCGAGGAGGACCAGCGCCGCCTGGTCCAGGACGCGGGCCACGAACTGCGCACCCCGCTCACCTCGCTGCGCACCAACATCTCGCTGCTGCGCCGCATCGACGAACTGCCGCCCGCCACCCGCGAGGACCTGGTCGCCGATCTCACCCAGGAGGCCCGCGAACTCACCGACCTGGTCAACGAACTGGTCGACCTCGCGGCCGGCCAGTCCGACTCCGAGCCCCCGCAACGCGTCGACGTCGCCGACGTCGCCGAGGACGTGGCGGGACTCGCCCGCCGCCGTACCGGACGGGACATCGTGGTGCGCGCGAGCGGCGACACGAGCGTGGAGGGCAGGCCCGGCATGCTCCAGCGGGCCCTGTCCAACCTGGTCGAGAACGCCGCGAAGTTCGACCGGGGCGGTACGGCGCCCATCGAGATCGCGGTCTCCGGCCCCGCCCGGCCGGGCACCGTGCGCGTGGAGGTCCTGGACCGGGGGCCCGGCATCGCCGAGGGCGACCTGATCCGCGTCTTCGACCGTTTCTACCGCGCCGCCGACGCCCGCTCGCTGCCCGGCTCGGGGCTCGGGCTGTCCATCGTGCGGGAGGTCGCGATGGCCCACGGTGGCGCGCCGTTCGCCTCCCGGCGGCCGGGCGGGGGAGCGGTGATCGGATTCACGGTGGGAGCGGAGCGGGAGCGGGGGCACGAGCGGGGCCACGGTCACGAGCGCGGCCACGGGCACGACCGGGGGTACGGGCACGAGCGCGGGCACGGGCACGAGCGCGGGCACGGGCACGACCGGGGCGGTCCTCAGGAGGGCGGCGGGGGGCGCGCGGGGAGCTGAGGCGCGGACGCGACGCCGGCTTCCGGGCCGCGCGCCCCCGCGCACCCGTAAGCGTGCGCGTCCTCCGCGCGCCTCCGCGGGCGTGCGCGCGCCCGCCGCTCCGCCGCCTCCCGCCAGGCACCCGCCCCGCGCGGCCCGGGCCGGGTCAGCGGCCGGAAGCGGCCGCCTCGCCGTCGGGGGCCTCGGCCGGCTGGTCCTTGCGGCGGGTGAACGACGGCAGTGCGGGCGGGGTGAGGAAGCCCTCGGCGCGGGCGCTGGCGATGCCGATGCGCGGGATGTCGGCGCTCTTGGCGAACAGCAGGAACCGCGGTTCCCACACCGGCCGGTACTTCGCGTTGGCCCGGTAGAGCGACTCGATCTGCCACCAGCGGGAGAAGAAGGTCAGCACCGAGCGCCACAGCCGCAGCACCGGCCCCGCGCCGAGCCGGGCCCCGCGCTCGAAGACCGACCGGAACATCGCGAAGTTGAGCGAGACCCGCCGTACGCCGATCTCCCCGGCGCGCAGCAGCAGTTCGACCACCATGAACTCCATCAGGCCGTTCTCGGCGTCGCGGTCACGCCGCATCAGGTCCAGGGAGAGCCCCTGTTCGCCCCACGGCACGAAGCTGAGCAGCGCGCGCGGCACACCGTCGGCGTCGCGGCACTCCAGCATCACGCAGCGCCCGTCGGCCGGGTCGCCGAGGCGGCCGAGCGCCATGGAGAAGCCGCGCTCGGTCGCGCCGTCGCGCCAGTGGTCGGCGCGGTCCACCAGACGGGCCATCTCCTCGTCGGGGATGTCCTCGTGGCGGCGGACGGTGACGGTGTAACCGGCCCGCCGGACCCGGTTGTGGGCCTGCCGTACCACGCGCATGGCCCGCCCTTCGAGGCTGAAGTCGGCGACCTCGACGATGGCCTCGTCGCCCAGTTCGAGGGCGTCCAGCCCGTGCCGGGCGTACACGGTGCCGGCCTCCTCGCTGGCGCCCATGACGGCGGGTGTCCAGGCGTGCCGGCGGGCCTCGTCCAGCCAGGCGTCGATGGCCCCGGGCCAGGCCTCCACGTCGCCGATCGGGTCCCCGGAGGCGAGGCTGACGCCGCCCACGACGCGGTAGGTGACGGCGGCCTTGCCGGTGGGGGAGAAGCGGGCGGCCTTGTCGCGGCGGAGCGCGAAGTAGCCGAGGGAGTCGCGTTCGCCGTGCCGGTCGAGCAGTGCGCGCAGCCGCTTCTCGTCCTCGGGGGTGAGCAGGGCGCGGCCGCGCGGCGAGCGGAAGCAGGCGTAGAGCACGAGGAGGAAGGTGGCGGCCATCAGGACGTTGATGGTGATGTCCACCCAGCGCGGCGCGTGCACGGCGGGGACGTGGTCGGCGAGCGGGCCGACGCTGATGCCGCGCAGCAGGGTGTAGGCGATCTTGTCGGAGAGGGCGGCGGCGCCGGGCTCCTTGTTCGTGGCGCCGACCAGCCAGGTGCCGAGCCCGCAGCTGACGAGGACGCCGGCCGCGCCGACGGCGAGGGCCAGCCTCGGGTTGGAGCGGTCGCCGATGGCGTTGAACTCGCGCCGCCCGACGAGCAACGCGGCGACGAACAGGCCGGTCAGCGCGGCGGAGACCCAGTTGAAGGCGTGGTCGGCGAACCGGTCCCGGGTGAGCGCGGCGAGGTAGAGCAGGAACAGGGGGCCGGCCAGGATCAGGTTGAACACCCAGGCGGCGCGTTTGCGGCGGCGCATCACCATGGCCAGGAACAGCGCGAGCGCCGCGGAGACCAGGCCGGCGGTGGCCAGGTACGGGGTGAAGAACTCGCCGGCGTTGTGCTCGTGCACCTCCTCGCGGAACGGCAGGGAGAGCACCGCGACGATGTTGAGCACCGCGAGCAGCCGCAGGTACCAGACGGTCGCGGAGGCGGCGCGCGCCCGCAGCCGGGGGCTGGGGGACGGGCGGGCGGAGGGGCGGACATCGCGCTGTGGGGGGACGGAGAGCGACTGATCAGCGGGCATGGGTGACACGTCACCTCGAAGCGGGCCGGCGAAACCGGCGGTACCGGTGGAAAGGGGGCGCACGGCGGGCGGAACGCCGGACGCGTGGCCCGGTGTGCGCCCGTCACGGCCGCTCGGTGCCGTGCGCTCGGTGCTGAGCGCACGGCGTCCGACGGCTCGCGGCGTGACGGGTCCGGCCGGACCACTGGGGCCCACTGTCGCGGGCGAAGGTAAGGAACGGGGTCGGTGGCGTTTACCCGGCGGCGGCCGGTTCCTCACCGGCGGGGGCGGCGCCTGCCGGGCCGTCGCCCGGACGGCGGTCCGGAACGTCATTCGAACGCGTGTCCGAGCTGTCGGCCGGGCCGCCGTTCGGCCCTTCGCCTGAACCGCTGCCCGGCCCGTCGGACGAAGTGTCCGCGGCCGGGCCGCCGGCCGTCGGGACGGACCCGGCGGTATCGGCGGCCGGGGCTGCGGCGGTACCGGGGCCCGGAATCGCGACCGCACCGGCGTCCCCGTCGGCGACCGCACCGGCGTCCCGGTGGGCGGCCGTACCGGTGTCGCTGTCCGCGACGGCGCCGCCGAAGAAGAGCCCCACCCCGTCCCGCACCGCGCGCCGTCGCGGAGCCGTCAGCAGCCACACCAGGTTGCCCACCGCCGCGCCCGCCGCCATGGTGGCGACGATGACCCCGGCGGTGGCGAAGCCGTTGTTGAACAGACGCGGTCGCGGATTGAGGATGTGCAGCCCGAAACCGCACAGCTCGTACGCCCCGACGGCCGCGATCGTCAGGCTCACGACGAGCACGGCGACGGTCGGCCCGAGCGCGCCCCCGGCGTCCTCGTGGCGCGTGGCGCCGGGCCTCGCACCGGTGCCGGCGCCGGGCCGGCCCCCTGGGCAGTGCGCTTCCCGCATGAGATCCCCCGTCGGCAGTGTGAAAGGCGAGCGGGGCCCTACAGTACGTAGTGTCCTGCTCGCAGACGAAACCGGGCGTCCCCCGGCGGGTGGGCGGCGGCCGTCGCGCGCCGCCGTCGTGCGGCCGCCGACAGGGCGCCGCGCAGCACCGTGGCGCCCACCGGGACGTCAGTACACGCCCGCGTGGGCGGCGGCGAGGGCGGCCGCGGCGGCGCGGTCGGCGGCGGCCTCGTCGAGCGGTTCGCCGGTGTTGAGCAGGCTGTAGTAGAGCGGCGCCGAGACCGCGCTCACCACCGCGCCGGCGTCGGTCCCCGCGGGCAGCTCCCCGCGTCCGACGGCGTCGGTGACGCACCCGGCCCACTCCTCGACCCGTACGGCGTAGAAGCGGTGCAGCGCCTCCGCGGTCTGCGGATCGCACAGCGAGGCGGCGATCAGCGCGCGGAAGAGGCGGCCCTGCCGGGGGTCGGTGAGGGTCTTGACGACGAGACGGGCGTTGGCGCGCAGGTCCTCGGCCAGGCTGCCGGTGCGGGCGCGCGGCACGGACTGCTCGGCCATGTCCGCCAGCAGATCGGCGGCGAGCCCGGCTGGGGTGCCCCAGCGGCGGTAGACGGTGGTCTTGCCGACCCCGGCGCGGCGGGCGATGTCGGCGAGGTCGAGCCCCTCGAACCCGGCCTCGGCCAGGACGTCCCCGGCCGCGTCGAGGACGGCTTCCCTCACGCGTGCGGTACGCCCGCCGGGGCGCACGGTGCCGGGAGCGGCGGAGGAGGAAGGGCTGTCCGAATCAGCCGGTCCGTCCGGTTCATCCGGGCCGTCCGGGGCGGCCGAGCTGTCCGGGCCGTCCGGGGTGGCGGGTGCGGGGGTGGGCATCTAATCGGTACTCCTGTTCCGTTACGGCGCGTCCAGTGCTACGGTCCTCACTGTAACGGAACCGCGGACCCATTTGTGGTCGCCCGGTGCAATCAGGCACGACCTCGCGGCGGCGCCCCGCGCGATACGGCCCGCGCCTGACTCACCGCCTCTCACCCGCTCGGCCCACGCCCGACCCGCCCGAAAGGCACCTCCTGTCATGTCTACGGCAATTCCGACGCCTCCGGGCGCACCCAGGACCGGCCGACCCGACGGCGCCGGCCCCGCCACCACCACGCCCGCACCCACCTCCACCCCCGCCCCCGACCAACGGCTCACCAGCCGTCTGAGCCTGATCCTCGCGGTCCTCCTGGTCGCGCAGTTCATGCTGGCCGTCGACTTCTCGATCCTGAACGTGGCGCTGCCCGAGATCGGCGACGGCCTCGGCTTCTCCCTGGGCGGCCTCCAGTGGATCGCCACCTCCTTCGCGCTGTGCGCGGCCGGCTTCACCCTCTTCTTCGGCCGGATCGGCGACCTGGTCGGCCGTAAGCGGATCTTCCTCGCCGGCCTCGCCGTCCTGGGGGCAGCCTCCCTCGCCGGCGGACTCGCCACCTCGCCCACCGTGCTGATCGCCGCCCGGATCGCGCAGGGCCTGGCCACCGCGGCCGTCACTCCGGCGGGCCTGTCGCTGCTCACCACGTCCTTCCCCGAGGGGCCGCTGCGCGAGAAGGCGCTCGGGCTGAACGGCGCGCTGATGTCTGCCGGGTTCACCACCGGCGCGGTCCTGGGCGGCGTACTGACCGACCTGCTCTCCTGGCGCTGGTCCTTCTTCGTCAACGTCCCGGTCGCCCTCGCCGTCCTGCTCGTCGCCCCAGCGGTGATCAAGGAGTCGCGCCCCGCTCAGCGTCCGAGGCTCGACCTGCCCGGCGCGCTGAGCGTCACCCTGGGCCTGCTCGGCATCGTCTACGGCCTCACCCGCGCGGGGGAACACGGCTGGACCGACGGCCTCGCCCTGACCGGGCTGCTCGCCGGCGCCGTCCTGATCGCGGTGTTCCGGTCCGTGGAGCGCCGGGTGGCCCAGCCACTGGTGCCGCTGCACGTGCTGCGTCGGCCGACGGTGGCCTGGGGCAACGTGCTCGGCGTGCTGGCGTTCGTCACCGAGACCTCGCTCGTCTACCTGCTCACCCTGTACATGCAGAAGACGCTCGGTTTCTCCGCGCTGACCGCGGGCGTCTCCTTCGGTGTGCTGGGGCTGGGCACCGTGGCCGGCGGTCTGCTCGCGCCCAAGGTGATCGCCCGCGGGTCCACGCTCACCGCGCTCGTCGCGGGCGGGCTGGTCCAGGCGGTGTTCACGGGCGCACTGCTGCTGCTCGGGGAGGGGGCGGGCTGGATGTGGCTGCTGCTGCCCGCCACGTTCTTCGGGGGCGTGGGCAACATGCTCGTCATCGTCGGCTTCATGGTCACCGCCACCTCCGGGCTGCCGGACCGGGAGCAGGGCCTGGCGACGGGCCTGGCCACCATGTCCCAGCAGATCGGCATCACGCTGGGCACCCCGGTCATGTCGGCGGTCGTCACCGCCACGGCCGGGACGGCGACCGCGGGCGCGGTGCTGCACGGCGTCACGTGGGCCATCGCGGTGAACGCGGCGCTGGTCCTCACGGGCGTCGTGATCGCCGTGGTGTTCCTGCGGAAGAGCGGAACGCCGGCCGGCGGGTGAGCCGGGGGAGCGGCGGCGAACGGCATCCGGAGGGGAGGTCCCCTGCGGGTGCCGTTCGTTCGGCGGCACGGGGCGGCTCACCGGTCGCCGCGGTGATGACTCGAACGGGTGTTCAGCAGTCCGTGTGCGCGGCGGCTGAGGGTGGTGGCCGCGGCGGTGAGGCAGACGAAGGTGCGGAGGAGCTGGAGGACGGTCACGACGCGGGCGGCCGTGCGGGGCGATGTCGCCGTAGCCGACGGTCGTCAGGGCGATGGGGGTGAAGGGGAGCGCGTCGATGCGGGTGGGCGGAAGCGGAGGCAGGGCCCGGGGGCCGGGCTTGCCCTCGACGCCCGGGGGGCGCACCGTGGAGGCATGGGCACGC
The DNA here is from genome assembly GCF_040683715.1 of Streptomyces sp. NPDC093260. Classification (NCBI taxonomy): domain Bacteria; kingdom Bacillati; phylum Actinomycetota; class Actinomycetes; order Kitasatosporales; family Streptomycetaceae; genus Streptomyces; species Streptomyces sp. NPDC093260. The sequence continues at coordinate 17,589 of NZ_JBFBEK010000039.1, read as the reverse complement.
GTGGCGGCCCCACACTCATCACCTCCGTGCAGCGGGCGTTCCGGCTGCTGGAGGCGGTCGGGGCCCATGAGGGCGGCGCACCGGCGAAGCGGCTGGCGCGGGAGACGGGCCTGGCCCCGGCCACGGCGTACCACCTGCTGCGGACCCTCGCGCACGACGGCTACGTGCGGAAACTGGAGGACGGCTCCTTCGTGCTCGGCGAGAGGCTGGGCTCGCTGCACAACGTCAGCCGGGAACAGGCGCTGATCAGCAGGATCCGCCCGATGCTGGGCTCGCTGCGGGACGACCTGTCCGCGGCGGCGTACCTCACCTTCTACGAGGACGGCGAGATACGGGTGGCGGAGATCGTGGACGGACCGAGGGCGCCGCGCGCGGAGCTGTGGGTGGGGTTCGAGGACGCGGGCCATGCCACGGCGCTCGGCAAGTGCGTGCTGCGTGAGCTGGACGAGGAGGGCCGCGAGGAGTACCTGTCCCGGCACACCCTGGCGGACCTCACCCCGAGGACGATCACCCACCGCGGTGAGCTGCTGCGCCGGCTGGAGCAGGTGTCGGACGCGGATGCCGTCACGGACCTGGAGGAGTACTCGCTCGGGGTGGTGTGTGTGGCGGTGCCGGTGTACCGGGGGGAGACGCTGGGCTCCCTGGGGGTCTCGCTGCGGGCGGAGCGCGCGCCGGGGATCGGGGACGCCTCGGCACGGCTGCTGGCGGCGGCGAACCGGGTGACGAGGGGCCTCTCGCTCACTATCTGAAACTCGCGCCCTTGTGGGGCATGGCCGGAAAACCGTTCACTGGACAAACCAGACATCAGGGACGGACGGCGAAGGCAGAGGGCGAAGAGTGCGGACCCCCACACAGCGCACCCCGGAACGCGACGACCGCGTCGAGCACCGCACGGCGAACGGCTGGACCGTCGTCAGCGTCACCGGTGAGGTGGACGTCTGCTCCGCTCCCGGCATCCGCGAGACCGTCCTCCGGCTCATGGACGAGGGCCGCCGCCACTTCGTGCTGGACCTGTGCGAGGTGACGTTCCTGGACTCGATGGGCCTGGGCATGATCGTCGCGATCACCAAGCGCCTCCGCGCCCACGGTGGCTCCCTGACCCTGACCTGCGCGGACCCCCGCATTCTCAGGGTCTTCAGCATCGGCGGCCTGCGCACGGTGTACACGTTCCACACCTCCCCGGCAGAGGCCACCCACCACGCCCCGAAGGGCAACGGCCTGGAGGGCTGGCCGCACGTCCACGCGTGAGACGGCGGGGGCGGTGGGCCGAGTCCGCGTGGGTCGTGGACGCTTCCGCTGGGCGCTCGTCCCGTGGGGTGGGGGGTGGGGCGGGGGAGATCCTCCGGATGAGGAGCGATGGCGATCTCGGGCGCAGCCCGCAGGCGCGGCAGGACACCGGAGAGACGGGTCACTCGCGCGTACGGCTCACTCGCGCGTACGGCCTGCCGCGGGCGAGGCGAGCATCGCCTTGAGGATGCGTTGCAGTTCGACGCGGTCCTGGGGGGTGACCCTCGCCAGCCTGCGGACGTGCTCACCACGACCCCCGGCATCGACCCGCAGCGCATCGGCGTCCTCGGCATCTGCGCCGGTGGGGGCTACGCCGTGCACACCGCACGCACGGACCACCGCATCAAAGCGGTCGGCACGGTCGTCCCCGTCAACATCGGCGCCTCGTTCCGCGGCTTCCAGCCCGACGGTCCGGCCGCAGCACTCGACGCCCTCGCGGACGCACGGACCGAAGAGGCCTCGGACGAGATGACCCGCGTGAACTGGCTGCCCGACACCCTCGAGGACGCCGCGGCAGCGGGCCTGACCGACATCGACACCACGCAGGCCATCACCTACTACCGCACCGAGCGCGGCGGCAACGAACACTCCACGAACCGGCGCCTCCTGCGCGGCGACTCCCTCCTGCTGGGCTACGACGCGTTCCACCTGGCCGACCGGCTCATGACCCAGCCCCTGCAGGTCATCCTCGCCGGACGCATCGGCACCACCGGCTCCTACGACATGGGCATGCAGCTGTGGAAGCTGGCCCCCAACCCCGTCGACCTCATGGTGATCGAGGGCGCCGGCCACTACGAGATGTACGACGTACCCGAATACGTCGACGCCGCCGTCGAACGACTCGCCGGCTTCTACGCGGACAACCTGTAAGGCATCCGACCCGGCGTACCTTCCCGGTCAGGGCGGGGGCACTGACACAGGCAACCAGCACCAGCGAGAGGTGAGTTGTCCAGTGGCGCGGTTCCGGCGGAGAGGGGCCGCCCCGGTCCGTGTGTGCCCTCGATACGCCCCGACTGCCTGACGGCCCTCCTGGACGCCGGCCCTGCCGGGGGCGTAACCCGGAAGTCCCGCCCGCGTCCCACGAGATTCCGGCTCAGGGCCACACCAGGCAGTACGGCTGATGCCCCGCCTCATGCAACCGATGGCTGAAGTCCTGCCACTCGTGCAGCAGTTGGTACACGTTGAACGCGTCGCGGGGGCCGCCGCGGTCCGGGACCGTGGACCAGATGAAGGCCGCCGCGCCCACCGCCTCCTCGCCGATGTCGCGGAGCGGGTCCACGACGGTCATCGGGAGTCTGACGACCGCGTAGTCGGGGTGCAGGACGACCAGTTCCAGGGGCGGGACCTTGTGCAGGGGCACGCCCTCGATGCCGGTCAGCACCATCGCGGCCATCGTCTCGGGCTTGATCTTGGTGAACATGCCGTTCATGCCCAGCTCGTCGCCGCCGAGTTCCTCGGGGCGCATCGAGATCGGGACACGGGCCGCGGTCGCGCCGTCGGGCGCGCCGAAGTACTTGTACGTCACCCCCACCCGACCACCATTCCTGCTTCCGGCCCTGAGACGGTCGGCCCTGCGGTCGATCCGGTGATCGACGCGCCGGTCGAGCCGCTCGGGCTCACTCGGTACGCCCTGTTCCTGACGTGTCTCGGCCGCTTCCTCCGCCTCGCGTCGGTGCCTTCCCCGCCGGGCACGTCGAGGACCCAGGTCGTCAGTCCCCTCGCCCAGTCCGCCACCGCGATGCATATCTCCACCCGACTGCTGTTCTAGGACGCGTGGTCCCCGCCGCGCAACCCGATCATCGTGTCAGTGACCTCCCCCACGGCCGCACGCCGAAACGTACGCCCGGGACTTCCGCCCGCGGATCTTCGCGGTCCCCGAGCGAGACGTCTCCGACACGACCCTGACACGACCCTTCGCCCTGTCCATACGTACGAGGCGTCCAGTTTCTCAGATGGGCGGCGACGAATCCGCTTCTTCGGACCTCCGGGTTCCGCGGCCATCGCGTTCAGCCACCCTCTCGGCCCCACGGCGCCCTCTCACCCTCACTCGGCCCTACCAGCCCCACAGCACCCCTCAGCCCCACAACACCCCGGCCTCACGGGGTTCCTCCCGGCTTCAGGCGTCTCCTTCTGCCTCACGCGGCCCTCTCCGCCCCACACGCCCTCTGAGCCCGGGGCCGCCGCGACCCTCAGCCGCCCCCAGGACCACCTCACCCCGCCCCCGAGCCGCCCCGGGCCCGGCCCGTGCCCTGGCCTACCCTGAACAGGTCACTGCCCACCGGATGTACGAGAAGCCGCCGAGAAACCGAGAAATCGGAGAAGTCGCAGGTCATGAGCGAACTGCCATATCCATACGAAGCCCCCGTCTCGCAGGCGCTGTTCGACCGTGCGGCGGCCGTCACGCCCGGCGGCGTGAACTCGCCGGTGCGTGCCTTCCGCGCCGTGGGCGGCACGCCCCGGTTCATGGTGTCCGGCAGCGGCCCGTACCTGACGGACGCCGACGGGCGGGAGTACGTCGACCTGGTGTGCTCCTGGGGCCCGATGATCCTCGGCCACGGCCGCCCCGAGGTGATCGCCGCCGTGCAGGAGGCCGTGGCGCGCGGCACCTCCTTCGGCACGCCCGGTGAGGGCGAGGTCGCCCTCGCCGAGGAGATGGCGGCGCGGGTCGCCCCGCTGGAGCAGGTCCGCCTCGTCTCCAGCGGCACCGAGGCCACCATGTCCGCGATCCGTCTGGCCCGCGGCTTCACCCGGCGCACCAAGGTGGTGAAGTTCGCCGGCTGCTACCACGGCCACGTGGACTCGCTCCTCGCCTCCGCCGGCTCCGGCGTCGCCACCTTCGCGCTGCCCGACACGCCCGGCGTCACCGGCGCCCAGGCGGGTGACACGATCGTGCTGCCGTACAACGACCTCGACGCCGTGCGCGCCGCCTTCGCCGCGCACCCGGACGAGATCGCCTGCGTGATCACCGAGGCCTCGCCCGGCAACATGGGCGTCGTCCCGCCGCTGCCCGGCTTCAACCAGGGGCTCAAGGACCTGTGCCGGGACAACGGCGCGCTGTACATCTCCGACGAGGTGATGACCGGCTTCCGCACCAGCCGTGCCGGCTGGTTCGGCGTCGACGGCGTCGAGCCGGACCTGATGACCTTCGGCAAGGTGATGGGCGGCGGCTTCCCGGCCGCGGCCTTCGGCGGGCGCGCCGACGTGATGGCGCACCTCGCCCCGGCCGGTCCCGTCTACCAGGCCGGCACCCTCTCCGGGAACCCGGTCGCCACCGCCGCCGGCCTCGCCCAGCTGCGCCTGCTCGACGACGCCGCCTACGCCAAGGTGAACGCCGTCTCCCAGCAGATCCAGGCCCTCGTCTCCGAGGCGCTGACCAAGGAGGGCGTCGCGCACACCCTGCAGAACGCCTCCAACATGTTCTCGGTGTTCTTCACCGACCGGCCGGTGCGCGACTACGAGGACGCCAAGGCGCAGGAGTCCTTCCGTTTCACCGCCTTCTTCCACGCGATGCTGGCGAACGGCGTCTACCTGCCGCCGTCGTCCTTCGAGTCCTGGTTCGTCTCCACCGCCCACGACGAGCAGGCCCTCCAGCGGATCGCCGACGCCCTCCCGGCGGCGGCCCGGGCGGCTGCGGAGGCGACGGCATGAGCGAGGAGACCATGGGCGCCGAGGGCGGGAACAAGGGCGACGACGACATCACCGTCGTCCACCTCATGCGCCACGGAGAGGTCGAGAACCCCACCGGCGTGCTCTACGGGCGGCTGCCCGGCTACCACCTGTCCGAGCTGGGCCGGCAGATGGCCGAGCGGGTCGCCGAGCACCTCGCGCCGCGCGACATCACCTACGTCGTCGCCTCCCCGCTGGAGCGGGCGCAGGAGACGGCGACGCCGATCGCCAAGGCGCACGGGCTCGACCTCGACACCGACGAGCGGCTGATCGAGGCGGAGAACGTCTTCCAGGGCAAGACCTTCGGCATCGGCGACGGCGCGCTGCGCCGGCCCGCCAACTGGAAGCACGTGGTCAACCCGTTCAGGCCGTCCTGGGGCGAGCCGTACGTCGACCAGGTGGTGCGCATGATGGGCGCGCTGAACGCGGCGAAGGACAGGGCGCGCGGGCACGAGGCGGTGCTGGTGAGCCACCAGCTGCCGATCTGGATCGTGCGCTCCTACGTCGAGCGGCGGCGGCTGTGGCATGATCCGCGCAAGCGGCAGTGCACGCTCGCCTCGCTGACCACGTTCACGTACCGGGGCGACCGGATCGTCTCCGTCGGCTACAGCGAGCCGGCCCGCGATCTGGTCCCGGCCCACCTCCTGGCGGGCGCCAGGCCGGTGAAGGGGCAGGGCAAGGCCTTCGGAGCGTGACCTCCGGTACGTGACGGCACGGGCGCCGATCCGGAAATCGGCGCCCCACCCCGCCGCACGGTGGGTCGCGCACACGCAGCGCGCGGCACGCACCGCACACGCCGCGCGCTGCGCTTACCGCACGGAGCGTGGGGACCGGGTAAGCCCTCAGTCATAAACGAGCAATTTCCATGCGTTTGTTGTGAATTTCATATTGATCCGCGCAACCTTCCTCTCCGTCACGACCTCTGAGTGGGTGACCACATCAGAGGACCGTGACGGATCGGGGATCTCCATGCGCACCTTCTCCCGGAGGGGAATACTCGGCCTCGGCGCGGGCACGGCGGCCGCCGTCTCGCTGGCGGCCTGCGGCGGCCAGAACTCGTCGGGCGATTCCGGCCACCCGGCCGGCTCCGGCTCGGACAAGGGCGCGCAGGGCAAGGGCACCGAGACCCCCGCGCGACTGATCGGCGACGGCTCGACCTCGTTCACCGGCAAGCAGCCCCACCAGCCGGCCAAGCCCGTGCCGCTGGAGCCGGGGCAGACCCCGCCGCAGTTCGTGATCTTCTCCTGGGACGGCGCCGGCGAGGTCGGCAACGGGCTCTTCCCGCGCTTCCTCGACCTGGCCAAGCAGCACCAGGCGAGCATGACCTTCTTCCTCTCCGGGCTCTATCTGCTGCCCGAGGCGAAGAAGCGGATGTACAACCCGCCGAACAACCGGCAGGGCGCCTCCGACATCGGCTACCTCACCGACGAGCACATCAAGGCCACGCTCACCAACGTCCGCCGCGCCTGGCTGGAAGGCCACGAGATCGGCACCCACTTCAACGGCCACTTCTGCGGCGAGGCCCACACCTCCGTCAAGTGGTGGACGCCACAGCAGTGGCGCGCCGAGATCGACCAGGCCAAGGCGTTCGTCAAGGAGTGGAAGACCAACACCGGCTGGCACGACCTGCCCGCGCTGCCCTTCGACTACGACAAGGAACTGGCCGGCGGCCGCACTCCCTGTCTGCTCGGCCAGGACAACCTGCTGCCCACCGCCCGCGAGCTGGGCTGGCGCTACGACGCCTCCTCGCCCGGCGGTCTCCAGACCTGGCCGGTGAAGAAAAAGGGCATATGGGACCTGCCGCTCCAGCAGATACCCTTCCCCGGACATTCGTTCCAGGTCCTCTCGATGGACTACAACATGCTCGCCAACCAGTCGGTGAACTCCACCAAGGCGCCGCCCGCCAACTACCCGGGCTGGCGCAGGCAGTCCGCGCAGGCCTACATCCAGGGCTTCGAGCGCGCCTACCGGACGAACCGGGCGCCGTTCTTCATCGGCAACCACTTCGAGCAGTGGAACGGCGGGATCTACATGGACTCCGTCGAGGAGGCGTTCAAGCACATCGCCAACGAGCGGGACAAGGGCGCGGACGTACGCCTGGTCTCCTTCCGCCAGTTCGTCGACTGGCTGGACGTGCAGAAGCCCGAGGTCCTCGCCAAGCTGCGCACCCTCGGCGTCGGCCAGCAGCCGGCGGGCGGCTGGAAGACCTTCCTCCAGGACACCGCCACCGCGGGGAGCACCGCCGGCGCCGGCACCGCCTCGGGGGCCTCGAACAGCGCCTGATATGCGGTTTTCCGCCCGCGAGGGGGGTGCGGAAGATCCCCGGAACAGGCATGCGAAACTTTTCACATGAGTGCCGTCAGCCGCGCCCCCCAGTGCTCGAACCGGGCGAACCGCACGTCCCGTCCGCACCGCACGCGCACGACGCGCGTGCGCAGTCGCGCCGCCCTCCTCGCCACCGTGACCGCCGTCGCGGCGCTCACCCTGTCCGCGTGCGGCTCCGGAGGGACCTCCGGGGGCTCGGGCGACACCCACTTCATCACCGGCTCCGACGGCATCTCGACGGTCGAGAAGGGCGAGCGCAAGCCCGCCCCCGACCTGTCCGGCAAGACCATCGACGGCAAGCAGCTCGACCTCGCCTCCTACCGGGGCAAGGTCGTCGTGCTGAACGTCTGGGGCTCGTGGTGCGCGCCCTGCCGGGCCGAGGCGCCCAACCTGGTCAAGGTCGCCAAGGACACCGCCGACAAGGGCGTGCAGTTCGTCGGCATCAACACCCGCGACACCAGCACCCAGCCGGCGCTCCAGTTCGAGAAGTCCTTCGGGGTGCCCTACCCGAGCCTGTACGACCCGACCGGCAAGCTGATGCTCCGCTTCAAGAAGGGCACGCTCAACCCGCAGCTCATCCCGACCACGATCATCGTGGACCGGGACGGCAGGATCGCCGCGCGCGCCCTCCAGGGGCTCAGCGAGGAGAAACTGCGCAAGATGCTCGACCCGGTCGTCGCGGAGAAGTGAGCCGTCGTGCTACTGGCCGCAGCCACTGACCCCAACCAGACGGTCTTCAGCGGAGCCCTGCTGCTCGCGCTGCCCGTCGCCGTGCTCGGCGGGCTCGTCTCCTTCTTCTCGCCGTGCGTCCTGCCGCTCGTCCCCGGCTACCTCTCCTATGTGACCGGGGTCACCGGCACCGACCTGGCCGAGGCGCGGCGCGGGCGGATGGCCGCGGGCGCCTCCCTGTTCGTCCTCGGCTTCACCGTCGTGTTCGTCTCCGGCGGCGCCCTGTTCGGCTACTTCGGGCAGAACCTCCAGGACCAGAAGGGCCCCCTCACCAAGGTGCTGGGCGTGCTCATGATCCTCATGGGCGTGTTCTTCATGGGCCTGATGCCCTGGCTGACCCAGCGCGAGTTCCGCTTCCACCGGCGGCCGGCCACCGGCCTGGTCGGCGCGCCCGTCCTCGGCGCGCTGTTCGGCATCGGCTGGACCCCGTGCATCGGCCCGACACTGTCGGCCGTCCAGACGCTCTCCTTCCAGCAGGCCAGCGCCGGCCGCGGCGCGCTGCTGACCGTCGCGTACTGCGCCGGACTCGGCATACCGTTCGTGCTCACCGCCATCGCCTTCCGCAAGGCCCTCGGCGCCTTCGGCTGGGTCAAGCGCCACTATGTCTGGGTGATGCGCATCGGCGGCACGATGATGATCGTGACCGGTGTGCTGCTGCTCACCGGCGCCTGGGACCGGCTGGTGCAGGAGATGCAGACCTGGTCCAACGGCTTCACTGTGGGGATCTGATCCATGAGCAAGACGACAACCGGCACGAGCGCCGAGGGCACCCCGGCCGCCGGGCCCCCCGGCGAGGACGCCCCGGACACCGCGCCCCCCGGCGAGACCACCGGTGAGGCGGCCCCGGTCGCCGACGACGACCTCGGCGCGGCCGGCTCGCAGCTGTCCACCGCCCCCGTCGAGACGTCCGTCCCCGGCTCCTTCGGCGGCAACCGCGCCCCGGGCCTGGCCGGCCGGCTGGCCTGGACCGGGCGGGAGGCCGTCGGCTGGGTGCGCTGGTTCTGGCGGCAGCTGACCTCGATGCGGGTCGCGCTGCTGCTGCTGTTCCTGCTCTCCCTCGGTGCCATCCCCGGTTCGCTGATCCCGCAGACCGGCAGCAACGCCATGAAGGTCGACGCCTTCCGGCAGGCGCACACCACGCTGGGACCGATCTACGACAAGCTCGGCCTGTTCCACGTCTACAGCTCGCCGTGGTTCTCCGCGATCTACATCCTGCTGTTCGTCTCCCTCATCGGCTGCATCGTGCCGCGCACCTGGCAGTTCGTCGGCCAGCTGCGCAGCCGTCCGCCGGGCGCCCCCAAGCGGCTCACCCGGCTCCCGGCGTACGCGACCTGGCGCACCGCCGCCTCGCCCGAGGAGGTCCGCGATACCGCGCTCCAGGTGCTGAAGCAGCGGCGTTTCCGCGCGCACACCGCGGGCGACGCGGTCGCCGCCGAGAAGGGCTACCTGCGCGAGGCCGGCAATCTGGTCTTCCACGTCGCCCTGATCGTCATGCTGGTCGCCTTCGCCTGGGGCCAGCTCTACAAGACCGAGGGCGACAAGCTGATCGTCGAGGGCGACGGCTTCGCCAACACCCTCACCCAGTACGACGACTTCAAGTCGGGCAACCTCTTCGACGACGACAACCTGGTGCCGTTCAGTTTCGACCTGAAGAAGTTCACGGCCACCTACGAGACCGACGGCCCCAACAAGGGCACCGCCCGCACCTTCGAGGCGGACGTCGACTACAGCGTGGGCGCCGACGGCGAGCCGAAGCACAAGACCATCAAGGTCAACGAGCCGCTGGAGATCGGCGACGCCAAGGTCTACCTCGTCAGCCACGGCTACGCGCCGACGGTGACCGTGCGCGACGGCAAGGGCAACGTGGTCCTGCGCCAGGCGGTCCCGATGCTGCCGCTGGACTCCAACGAGACCTCGCAGGGCGCCATCAAGGTCTTCGACGGCTACCGGAACGCGCAGGGCAAGAAGGAGCAGCTGGGTTTCTCGGCGTTCTTCGTGCCGACCTTCGCGGGCGCCGGCAAGGGAACGATGTTCTCCCAGTTCCCGGGGCTCAACTTCCCCGTCCTCGCGCTGGGCGGCTACCACGGCGACCTGGGCGTGGACGCGGGCACCCCGCAGAACGTCTACCAGCTGGACACCAAGAACCCGAACCTGAAGCCGTTCAAGGACGCCAAGGGCGACATCCTCAAGTCCCGGCTGCTGCCGGGCGAGACCATGACGCTGCCGAACGGCGCCGGCTCCATCACCTTCGAGAAGAACATCGAGGAGTGGGCCGGCTTCCAGATCGTCCAGCAGCCCGGCACGGGCTGGGCGCTGGCCGGCGCCCTCGCCGCGATCGCCGGTCTGGCCGGCTCCCTGTTCATCCAGCGCCGCCGTGTGTGGGTGCGGGCCGTGCGGGGCGACGACGGCGTGACGGTCGTCGAGGTGGCCGGCCTCGGCCGCAGCGAGTCCGCGAAACTCCCCGAGGAGGTCGGCGCCCTGGCCGCCCTCGTACACGACAAGGCACCCACCCAGACCGACGCCGCCGCCGACCGGCCGGACGCCGACACCCCCGTACCCGCCGAAGGGGCTGAGACCAAGTGACTCTCGCCGCCGCAACCGAACTCGCCACGGCGACCAACGAGCATCTCGCGCACATCAGCAACACGCTCATCTACTCGTCGATGGCCGTCTACACCCTGGCCTTCTTCGCCTACATCGCCGAATGGCTGTTCGGCAGCCGCAGCAAGGTGGCCCGCACCGCCGCCGCGCTGACCGCGAAGGACGACGGCACGGCCGGGGCGCAGGCCCCGGCGGTGGCGGTGAAGTCCGCAGGCGGCACCGCCGTGCTGGAGCGGCCCAAGGTCGTCGTGCGCTCCGCGACCGGCTCGCGCGACGTGCCCGACGGCCCCGGCGCGCACGGCGGCGACGTGCAGGGCGACCTGTACGGGCGGATCGCCGTCTCCCTCACCGTGCTCGCGTTCCTGGTGGAGCTGAGCGGCGTCATCGCCCGCGCGGCCTCCGTGGAGCGGGCGCCGTGGGGCAACATGTACGAGTTCAACATCACCTTCTCCACGGTCGCGGTCGGCGTGTACCTGACGCTGCTCGCCCTGAAGAAGAACGTCCGCTGGCTCGGCCTGTTCCTCACGACCACGGTCCTGCTCGACCTCGGCCTCGCCGTCACCGTCCTCTACACGGCGAGCGACCAGCTGGTCCCGGCCCTGCACTCGTACTGGCTGTACATCCACGTCTCCACCGCGATCCTGTGCGGCGCGGTCTTCTACGTGGGCGCGGTCGGCACCCTGCTGTACCTGTTCAAGGACTCCTACGAGAACAAGCTCGCGGGCGGCGGCAAGCCCGGCCGCTTCGCGACCTCGGTCCTTGAACGGCTGCCCGCCTCGGCGAGCCTGGACAAGTTCTCCTACCGCATCAACGCGGCCGTCTTCCCGCTGTGGACGTTCACGATCATCGCGGGCGCCATCTGGGCCGAGTCGGCCTGGGGCCGCTACTGGGGCTGGGACCCCAAGGAGACCTGGGCCTTCATCACCTGGGTCGCCTACGCGGGCTACCTGCACGCCCGCTCCACCGCCGGCTGGAAGGGCCGCAAGGCCGCGTACATCGCGCTGATCGCCTTCGCCTGCTGGCTGTTCAACTACTACGGCGTGAACATCTTCGTCGGCGGCAAGCACTCCTACGCCGGGGTGTGAGCCCGTCCGCGCACGGGTGAGCCCGCCTCGGCGAAGGCCGGGTTCCGGCGACCGGAAGGTCGGCGGAACCCGGCCTTCGCCGTACCGAGGGGGCCGGGCGGCCCGGCGCGTGCGCGGCCTCCCGGATGGCGGCAGGCTGGTGTCATGACCGGTTCCATCGAACAGGGCACAAGCCAGACCCACGGGAACACCCATCTGCTGCACTTCCTGGTGCGGCTGCCCCGGCCCATGGAGAAGGTCTGGCCGGCGCTGTCCACCCCGGACGGGCTCGCCGCCTGGTGCGCCGCCGCTGACGAGCTGGAGCCGCGGCTCGGCGGCGCGGTCAGCCTGCGCGGCCTCGGCAGCGGGCGGATCACGGCCTGGGACGTCGACCGGGTGGCCGAGTACACCGTCGGCGAGGGCGACCGGATCCGCTTCCACCTCGAACGCGACGGCGCGGACGGCTCCGTGCTCCGCTTCACCCGCGAGTTCCAGGGTGACGGCGAGGCGGAGACGGAGGGGGAGTCGGAGGCGGGCTGGCGCGCTCGGTTCGAACGTCTGATCGAGCGCATGGGTGACCGGCCGTGACCGGACGCCCGGCCGGCCGGCCGTAGGCGGCAGCACGGCCGCCCGCCCCGGCGGCGCCACCGCCGACCGCGGCAGGGGAGCCGCTCACCCCGGCAGGGGAGCCGCCCATCCCGGCAGGGGAGCCGCCTATCCCACCAGCTCCAGGATCCGGTTCACCGCCTCGATCACCGGCTGCCCCACCGCGCCCACCGTCGCCGCGATGCCCGCGACGGCCATCAGCGCCCGGTGCCGCTCCTGCGGCGGCGCGGCCGGGTCCGCCGTGATGTCCGGCAGCGAGTCGTCGATGGCCCGCGCGCTGGCCGCCGGGACGCTCGCCCGCAGCTCCCGCACCAGCGCCACCAGCTCCCGCACCGCCGCCTCCAGCTCGGGCGAGGGTGCCTCGGCGGACGCGGGGGCCGCCTGGTTCTTGATCATGCCGATGTTGCCGCGCCCGCCGTGCATGTTCACGCTGTCGCCGAAGTGGTACGTGTCGCCGCTCATGCCTTCGCCATCCCCACGTTGCCGGTGCCGCCGTACATGTTCACGTTGTCGCCGAAGTAGTAGTTCCTGGGGTTGACCAGGACGCGCTCCACCCGGACCTGGAACTCCGCCTCGGGGTTCTCGATCGCGTGCACGAGGGTGCCGACGAGCTGGTCCAGGTAGTGCGGCTGCGGGAAGGTCACCAGGGCCATGGAGGGACCGGACGTCTCGACCGCGAGGACGTACTGCGTGGGCGCCCCGAGCACGCCCACCAGGTCGACGATGCTCAGCACGAGCGCCGCGACGGCCCCCATCCAGACCAGCGTGACGATCGTGCCGGCCGCGTCCTGGCTGGCCAGCCCCGTGATGCCGCCGAGGATCGTGAGGGCGAAGGCCACCGACAGGATGATCCCCAGCCGCTTGAGGAACAGCTGCGTGGCCTCCCACCGCCTGGGCGTGAGGAGGAAGGTGTGGACGCGGGTGATGTTCTCCAGCGGGTAGGCGGCCCCGCCGACCCACAGCAGCCGCTTGCTCACCCGTATGTCGACGGAGCGCGCGGTGGGCGGCGGCGCGGTGGGCGGTGGCGGGACGTCGTAGTGCCCCGGCGGTTCGGTTCTGTCCATGGGTCCCCCTGAGACGTGAGTGACGCTCACCACTGAGTGACACCCATTAACTACGCGGCGCGCTGCCCACGCAACTCGAATCCGCACGTCAAGTGCGCTGGCGATGTGCGGATTTGACCGCCGTGCCTGACATGCCGTCAGCCGCGTGCCGCCCCCGGCGCCGCCCCGGTGACGGGGGCGGGCGGGCCCGTGGAAGATACTGGGACACATGGCTTACGACGATCTTCGCTCCCTGCTCAGGGCGCTGGAGCGCGAGGGCGACCTCAAGCGCATCAAGGCCGAGGTGGACCCGTACCTGGAGGTCGGGGAGATCGTCGACCGGGTGCAGAAGTCCGGTGGCCCCGCGCTGCTCTTCGAGAACGTGAAGGGCTCGGCGATGCCGCTGGCCATGAACGTCTTCGGCACCGACCGGCGGCTGCTGAAGGCGCTGGGCCTGAAGGCGTACGGCGACATCAGCGACAAGATCGGCGGGCTGCTGCGGCCCGAGCTGCCGCACGGCTTCGTCGGCGTGCGCGAGGCGTTCGGCAAGCTCGGCGCGATGACGCACGTCCCGCCGCGCAAGGTCAGGGAAGCCCCCGTGCAGGAGGTCGTGCTGCGCGGCGAGGACGTGGACCTGAACGCGCTGCCCGCGCTGTTCACGTGGCCCGAGGACGGCGGCTCCTTCTTCAACCTGGGCCTCACCCACACCAAGGACCCCGAGACCGGCGTCCGCAACCTCGGGCTGTACCGGCTCCAGCGCCACGACCGGCGCACCATCGGCATGCACTGGCAGATCCACAAGGACAGCCGCAACCACTACCAGGTCGCGGCCCGGCGCGGCGAGCGGCTGCCGGTCGCCATCGCCTTCGGCTGTCCGCCCGCCGTCACGTACGCCTCCACCGCGCCGCTGCCCGGCGACATCGACGAGTACCTGTTCGCCGGGTTCCTCGCGGGCAGGCGGATCGAGATGGTGGACTGCAAGACCGTTCCGCTCCAGGTCCCCGCCCACGCCGAGGTGGTCCTGGAGGGCTGGCTGGAGCCGGGCAGGATGCTGCCGGAGGGGCCGTTCGGCGACCACACCGGTTTCTACACGCCGCAGGAGCCGTTCCCGGCGCTGACCATCGACTGCATGACGATGCGCAGGCGGCCGCTGCTCCAGTCGATCGTGGTCGGCCGCCCGCCCACCGAGGACGGACCGCTGGGCCGCGCCACCGAGCGCTTCTTCCTGCCGCTGCTGAAGATCATCGTGCCGGACATCGTGGACTACCACCTGCCCGAGGCGGGCGGCTTCCACAACTGCGCGATCGTCTCCATCGACAAGAAGTACCCGAAGCACGCGCAGAAGGTGATGCACGCGGTCTGGGGCGCGCACATGATGTCCCTGACCAAGCTGATCGTGGTGGTCGACGCCGACTGCGACGTGCACGATCTGCACGAGGTCGCCTGGCGGGCCCTCGGCAACACCGACTACGCCCGCGACCTCACCGTGGTCGAGGGCCCCGTCGACCACCTCGACCACGCCTCCTACCAGCAGTTCTGGGGCGGCAAGGCGGGCATCGACGCGACGCGGAAGTGGCCCGAGGAGGGCTACACCCGCGACGGCGGCTGGCCGGAGATGGTGGTCTCCGACCCCGACACGGCCGAACGAGTGACGCGACGCTGGAAGGAATACGGACTGTGAACAAAGCCGACATGAGGGCGTCGGACAGCGCGGAGACGGGGCTTCCCCGCCACCGCGGGGATGATCCGGAGTACGGCCTGTGAGCACAGCGTCCGCCGCGATCCCCCAGCCGGGACGCACCAAGGCGTTCCTGCGCCTGGTCCTGATCGAGCACTCGGTCTTCGCACTGCCCTTCGCCTACATCGCCTCGCTCACCGCGATGTACGAGTGGGACAAGTCCATCCACTGGGGCAGGCTTTTGCTGGTCACCGTCTGCATGGTGGGCCTGCGCACCTTCGCCATGGCGGTCAACCGGATCATCGACCGCGAGATCGACGCCCGCAATCCCCGCACCGCCCACCGCGAGCTGGTCACCGGCGCCATGACCGTGCGGCACGCCTGGACCGGCGCGCTGGTCGCCCTCGTCGTCTTCCTCGGCGCGGCCGCCCTGCTCAACCCGCTCTGCCTGGCCCTGGCCCCGGTCGCGGTGATCCCGATGGTGGTCTACCCCTACGGCAAGCGGTTCACGGACTTCCCGCAGGCCATCCTCGGCATCGCGCAGGCGATGGGCCCGGTCGGCGGCTGGCTGGCGATCAGCGGCGAGTGGTCGTGGAAGGCGGTGATCCTGGGAGTGGCCGTGGGCGTCTGGATCGGCGGCTTCGACCTGATCTACGCCTGCCAGGACGTGGAGACCGACCGCCGCATCGGCGTCCGCTCGGTCCCGGCCCGCTTCGGCGTCCCGGCCGCCATCTGGGGCGCCCGCTGCTGCCACACGGTCACCACCGCCCTGTTCGTCTGGTACGCCCTGGCCACCGGCGCCGGCGTCTTCTTCTGGGTGGGCCTGGTGATCGTCGCCGGAGCCTTCCTCTACGAGCACACGATCGTCCGCCCGCACGACCTGTCCCGGGTGAACCGGGCCTTCTTCAGCGTCAACGGGTTCATCGGCATCGCCCTTTTCGTGTGCACGCTGCTGGACCTGCTGGTGCGGGGGCTGACGGTCTGACCGACGGTTCCGGGGCGGTGTCCGGTACCGGGTGCGGGACCCGGTGCGGGACACCGTCCCTCCCGGTTCGGATCATGAACGCCGCCGGATAGGCTCGACACCATGAAGCCAGGAGAAACGCAGCGCACGCCTTGGATCGTGGGGGTGTCCGGAGCGTCCGGTACGCCGTACGCGGCCGCCGTCCTGCGCGCGTTGCTCGACGCCGGGGAGAGCGTCGACCTGGTGGTCAGCCGGGCCTCGCGGCTCACCCTGCTGGATGAGACCGGCATCTCCTTCCGGGACGCCCACTGGCAGGACGACCTGCGTGAATGGCTCTCCCTCGGGGCCGACGGCAAGCCCGGCACGTTCGACGTGGACGTCACGGACGTACGGCACTGGAGTGCCGGCGACCTGGCGGCCGGGCCGTCCTCGGGCTCGTACCCCGCCAGGGGCATGCTGATCGTGCCCGCCTCGACGGCGTGCGTGGCCGGAGTCGCGCTCGGCCTGTCGAAGGACCTGCTCCAGCGGACGGCGGGCGTGACGCTCAAGGAGCGCCGCCCGCTGGTCGTGGCCGTTCGGGAGACCCCGCTGAACGGGCCGACGCTGCGGCAGCTGGTCGCACTGGACGACGCGGGCGCCACCGTCCTGCCCGCCTCGCCCGCCTTCTACGCCGGCGCGACGCACATCCAGCACCTGGTGGACTTCGTCGCCGGCCGCGCCCTGGACGCGGTGGGCGTGTCCCACCGCCTCTACCGCCGCTGGGAGGGCGAACTGGGCGGCGCCCGCCCCGCCTGAGCGGCAGCGGATCAGTACCGAGCACCACCTCAGAACACTTCGGCAGAACTTCGGCAATCTCGCAGATCCCTCGCCGGATCTCGTCAGGGGAAGGCTTCGATCGCATGGACGCGGTGGACAGGCAGCTCATCCAGGCCCTCAGGGAGAACGGCCGGGCCTCCTACGCGGAGCTGGGGCGCCTCGTCGGCCTGTCGGGACCGAGCGTCACCGACCGCATCAACCGCCTGGAGGCGGCCGGGGTCATCACCGGCTACCGGGCCACGGTGGACGCCGCCTCGCTCGGCCTCGGCGTCACGGCCCTGATCGGCATCTCGCTCTCCGACGCCGCCGACCACGAGGACGTGGCGCAGCGGCTGAAGGACCTGCCGGAGATCGAGGACTGCTGGTTCATCGCCGGCGACGACTCCTTCATGCTCAAGGTCCGGGCCACCGACGTGGACGGCCTGGAGCGGATCATCCGCCGGCTGTCCGGCACCAAGGGCGTCTCCCGCACCCGTACGACGATCGTGCTGTCCACGAAGTGGGAGAACCGCGTCGGTGAGCTGCCCGAAGAGGTCTAGGGCGCGCGGCGTACGGTAATCGGAGACTTTTCGGAAAGAGGTGTTCGCATGGACGTCGGGCTCAAGCGCGAGCTGGAGGAGAAGGTCCGTTCCGGTGAGCGGCTGTCGCGTGAGGACGGCGTCGCGCTGTACGAGTCGGACGATCTGGCGTGGCTGGGGGGTCTCGCGCACGAGGTGCGTACCCGGATGAACGGTGACGTGGTGCATTTCAACGTCAACCGGCATCTCAACATGACGAACGTGTGCACGGCGTCGTGTGCGTACTGCTCCT
>NZ_JBFBEK010000038.1:0-66928 GCF_040683715.1 Streptomyces sp. NPDC093260 | reverse complement strand
GTGCTCGCGCTTGGCCTCGATCACCCGCGCCAAGGCCTCGGTGTACGTGTCCCGGAACTCCTCGCCCTCCAGGTCCTCGCGGGCCATGGTGTCCATGAGGGCGAGCGCGCCGTCGATCTCCTGCTCCGAGACCTCCACCTCCGGCGGCGCCAGCTCGGCGGGGTCACGGACCTCGTCGGGCCAGCGCATCAGCTGGAGGACCAGGACGTCGTCCTTGACTCGCAGGATTCCCAGGCGCTCGCGGCCGTGCCAGGCCCACTTCGCCACCGCCACCCGCGACGACCGGCCCAGCGCCTTGACCAGCAGCTTGTACGGTTTCGCCGCGACCTGACCGTCCGGGGCGAGGTAGTAGCCCTCCCCCAGGCGGACCGGGTCGATCGAGTCGAGCGGCACGAAGGCGTCGATCTCCACCGCCTTCGCGGTCGGCAGGGGCAGGTTCGACAGTTCGGCGTCGCTGATCGGGATGACCTGGTCCTTCGACCACTCATATCCCTTGCCGATCTCCCCCTGGCCGACCTCGCGGTCCTCCAGCTCGCACACCTTGCGGTTGCGGACCCGGCCCATGTCCGCAAGGTGGTACTGGTGGAAGTGGATACTGCGGTCCTCCGTCGCGCTCTGGACATGGATCGGCACCGTGACCAGGCCGAACGAGATAGCGCCGGACCAGATCGTTCGAGGCATCAGGACACCCTCCACCGCCACCAGGCCCCGAGCCACCTTCAGGCTACGAGAACCGCCCCACCACGGCATCCGGCCGTGGGCCGTCTGCCAGGTCGGCGCCCCGCGGCCTACGGATGGGGCGGCAGCCGGCCGGCGCCGATCTGGCGTGCGCAACCGGGACCGGGCACAGGCGTCGCCGGCGTCGTCCGGCGGGCGTGAGGTCACCGTCCTCCAGGCCAGTGGCGTCTCAGTCGCCGGGCGGGTGAGGCCGGGGGCGGGAACGCGACGTGGAGGTTGCGCGGGTTCCTGGCGCGCGTGTCCGCCCCGCCCCCGACTGCACCACACCTACCCCGAATTCCCTTCCGGACCCCTTCGCCCGACGCGGCCGCCCGGCAATCCGCCGGACAAGCCGGCAGGGCCCGGCCGATTCTCGGCCGGGCCCTGCCCGGGGGGATGTGTGTGCGGTGTCAGGTCACCATCGGTACCAGCGGCCGCGACCGCCGCCCGCGTTGGTGGAACGCATCACGAAGCCGAGCAGCCACACCACCAGAACGATCAGCGCCACCCACCACAGGATCTTCAGGGCGAAGCCCGCGCCGAAAAGGATGAGCGCGAGAAGCAGGACAAGCAAAAGGGGAACCATGGTTATCGACCTCCTGGCCCCTCGATTGCCCTGCATTGCTGTGCGCATTCCTCGCTGACGCCTTTTTTTGTGGCCGGAAAGCCGGGGCACGAGAGCGGCCACCGCAACAGCGAGCGGAGACTTCGAGGAGGCTGTCTTTCATGAGTGCCGGCGAGAAGGCCAAGGCGAAGACCGAGCAGGCCAAGGGCAAGGCCAAGGAGGCCGCGGGCAGCGCCCTCGGCAACGACCGCATGGCCGCCGAGGGACAGGCCGACAAGAGCACCGGCGACGCCCGCGAAGCCAAGGAGAAGGCCAAGGACGTCTTCAAGCACTGACCCCGGCCCTCAAGTTCAGGGGGTTCCGCACGAGGAGAGTGGGTGTCCGCCCGACGCCGGGCGGACACCCACTCTCCTCTGTTACCACCGGTCAGGTGATTCCCGGTCTCCGCGAAATGGCTGTTCGGGCGCCGACGGCCATCACGGTTTGTGCGGAAGCCCGGGCAGCCCGTGTCACGTCGGCACGGGGAAGAGCCTGATCATCGCCACGGCCGCCCGAGACCATGGACGCACCCGGCGAAGACCACAACACTCAAGAGGCAGACACCGAAGACGGACGCCGTCGGCCGGAACCCCTGTCAGCGGGCGAGGGTCACGGTGATGGGGGCATCGGGGCACCGGCTGAGCTGATCGGCCAGCACGTCGTGCTCGGTGGCGTCGACGGTCAGGCCCCAGCGGGTCTTGTCGGCGACCCAGTCCGCGACGTACTGGCAGCGGTAACCGGCCGCCGGGGGCAGCCACGTGGCCGGGTCCTGGTCCGCCTTCGACCGGTTCGACGCCGCCGACACCGCGATCAGAGCCCGCGCATCCCCGAGATCGTTGGCGTAGGCCTCACGCTCGGCGGCGGTCCATGCGTAGGCGCCGGAGTCCCACGCCTCGGCGAGCGGGACCAGGTGGTCGATGTCCAGACCGGACGGGCCGTCGATGTACCGGTCGTCATAGGCCGAGTACCACTGGCCGCCCGACAGGGCGCAGCGCGGGACCTGTTCGGGAGCGATGACCGCTTCGGCCTTGAGGACTTCGGCGCGGGTGTTGCAGCCGTCCTTGTCCGCGTCGACCCAGTGCTTGAACTTGGAGCGTTCGTAGCCGGTGCGGTCCTCGACACGGACGGGCAGCCGGCCGAGCGCGTCGCGCACGGCCAGAGTCACCGTCTCCCCCGCCGCCCGCACTTCGGAGCGCACGGCGGTGGCCGCAGTGACGGTTGCCGCGGTGGCGGTGGCGGTGTGGGCCGTGAACGGGAGGAGCAGAGCGGCGAAGGCGGCGGCCGCGGCGCGAGGCAGGTGCATGGGGCGGGGGTCCCTTCGAAGATCCCGGACATCTGGGGTCTTCGTAGCGGCCCACCCGCACAACACGCCCGGGAATGAGCGGCGTTGTCACCCGCGGGGACGGTAAGTCACATCACCACGCACCGGCCTGTCGCCCACCCTCGCCACAATGGTCTGCCGGAGTAGGCCGTGACGGGCGGAGGGCGCGGTGGCCCGCCACCTGGTGCGCCGGAGCCCGGCCGAGGCACACGGAAGGCCTCCCTGGCGCCGTGCGCCCCGCCGCCGGAGTGAATCCGCACGCGACCGCGGCCCGCCGGAGCCGGCGAGCCCGTACCTGTGGAGGCGTGATCCGATCTGTGATGCGTGCCGGGGCCGTCGCGGCTCTGGCCTTCCTGCCCCTGTCCGCGCCCGCCTCTGCCACCGCCGACGGCGGGCAGAACCTGGCCCGTGCCCGGATCTACTGCCCCAGTGGACACGTCTGCATCTACCCGGAGATCAACTTCGGCGGGCAGCCCTGGGTGCGGCGGGCCGTGGACGGCGGGGTGAAGGACCTGCCCTCCGCGATCCGCGACCGCGGCAGCTCGATCCGCAACAACTCCGACCGCACCGCCCGCGTCTACGAGAAACGCAACTACGCCGGCCGATGGGTGTGCGTCACCCGCAGCGGCGGCTCCATCCACGACCTGCGCGGCTACAACCTCAACGACCAGACCCGCAGCCTGAAGATCAACCGCAACGACTGCGGATAGCGCAGCACCGAATGCCGGGAGGAGGCAGGGAGCAGCACCTCTTCTCCTGCCCCCTGCCTCCTCCCGGTCCAGCCGGCCGCCAGCGCACTCGGCGGCCGGCCCGTTCACCCCACGCTCCAGGCCTGGCTCAGCCGGGCGGTGCCGGACGGCGTCTGGTCAGTGGTGGCGGTGGCCCCAGAAGCGGGAGTCGACGAAGCGGTGGTGTTCGTTGCGCAGCGTCGCCGTGTCGAAGCTGTTGTTCCACACGTAGGCGCGGCGGTCCTGGTAGAGGTCGTGGCGGGCGTCGCGGCCGGTGCCGGTGTGGACGCGGACGGTGGAACGCCCGTCGAGGCGGTAGTGGTGGAAGGTGTAGGTGTGGCCATCCTGGTCCGACAGCGTCCAGCCATTGAGGTTCACCGTCTTGCGGGTGGTGTTGGTGATCTCCACCCACTCGGCGTTCAGGGAGCGGGTGGAGCGGTCGTCACGCCCCGGGGAGTCGGCCTGCACCCGGCTGATCTGAACACTCGGCCTCGGCGCGCGGTGGTCGGCCGCGGACGCCGGTACAGCGACGGAAGCGGTGACAGCGGCAGCGGTGAGCGCGGCCGCGGTCAGGCCGCGGACAGCGGTGGAAACGGTCACGAGGATCCCCCTCATCGTGCAAGCACAGCCCGGCTCGCGGGCCCTGGGGACTCGCGCGGGCGGGGTGTGCGGTGTGCTGATACGGGACCGGCCGACCCCGCGATCACCACCGTGCCCGCCACCCGGCAACCATGCGGATGAAACGTGAACCGTGTTACAGGATGCCCATATCCCCGCGACTCTCAGATGCATCGTCCATCTACGCAGTGAATGCACCAGGTTCACGCTCTGCCAGGGCGAGACTCGGGCGGGGCACGGCCCAACTCGCGGGAACGCCAGCCCCCCGCCACCTCGGCCGCATCCGGGCCGCCACCCGAAAGTGGGTAACAGCCGGGCGGCCATCGCGTCCTCCTGCCGACGGCCTCGGGCACGCGACGACCCCGCCTCTGATGTACCGGAGGCGGGGTCTGTTTGGAGCGCCGGGCACGCCTTACACCTGTGTCTTCCCCCGGCAGGCGGTTTCGTCGCCGTCTGCCACCTGCTGCGCGACATCAGTCGGCCCGGTCGTCGCATCTCTCTGGAGATGCCCCGGCGTCCGCCGCGAGCTCAGCCGTGAAGAAACACTTCACGCAGGGGTGAGCCATGGAGTGATGAGACCGTCGAACTCCTCATCGGAGATGTGGACGGTTCCCCAACCGAACCTCTCCCATGCCTGCGCGCGCTGTAGGACCGGCAGTGGTATGCCGAAGGCGAGACGGAAGCAGGTGATGAAAGAGATGGCGCCGAACCCTGAACCCAATTTCTCCTTGGCGAGCAGGGCGATTTCTACAGCACCCTTTCCGTCGACGTGAGCCGCCTTCAGCTCGTCGACGACAATGTCCAACTCGTTCATTTCGTGCTCGACTTTCCGGTGAGAGGTCTCACAGTGTTGGGGTGGCTAGCGGAAGGTTACGCCGACGTTCGTGTACTGCCCCGGCAACCCTCTGAGCTCCGTTATCTCCACTCTGGAGAACCCTGCCCGCAAGGCCATCTTCCCTGTGAACGTTCCTAGTGCCGCCTCCTCAAGCTGCGCGCCACCTCGAACGGCTGCGTTGAAGGAGTCCAAATTATCGCTGAGCGAACCACCATCCTGCCAGTATCCCTTGATGCCCTTCACCTGGTCACCGAAATAGGCAAGCGCGGCGTTTACCATCTCTCCGCCTCTGGGCGTGTCTTTGCCCGTCTCGATAGCGAAGCCGAAGAGCCCGTCCTGGTCCAGGTCGGCCACGATGCCGCTCCCGCTCGGATAGACGTCTGTGTAGACGGGGCAGTCGACGTTGTGGACCAGTACAGGAGTCCGGCCCGCGAGCACGTAGAAGGTGTGAAGGTCGGCGACACTCAGGTCCCACACCCGCTGCGAGGCGGGTGCCAGACGGATGTCGATAACCTTGTCCATGGCACCGGTCGGAGCCCGAAGCGAGTCTGTTGCGCGCAGGCTGGATGCCTGTATCCAGCCACGGCCCGGGACGTACATCCGGTGCCCCGGTGTGGTGAGTATCCGTCCGCCGTCGGCAAAGGTGATCTGCAGAAGCTGGCGCGCTGAATGGGAGTACGTCGCCGTGACCGGTGCGGAGTTGTTCGTCCCGGCGGCCAGATCAGCGGCCAGCACTCGGTCGCCGACGCCGACCGAGTCGATCGGCTTGGACACGCCATTGGCCAGCAGCACGCGCGTGCCGGCAGGGAAGCTGTCCTTCAGGCAGAGCCCGCGCAGTCTCTGAAAAAGGGTCTTGCGGATACCGGCGACGGCGTCTTCCGACAGCTTCAGCGCGCGCAGCCCCCTCCACGCGGACGTGAATTCGATGCCGGTCCGGGCAGCTGCGTCAGCTGCTCTGACGGCGTCCGCGATGGGCTGGAGGATCTTGCCCGCAAACAAGGAGAGGACGTCTAGGGATGCCCACGCGCACCCGCTCCAGCTGCCGCTCTCACCGCCGGGGGCGAACTTCTGGGCGCACTTGATCCAACTACCGAAGAGAATGTCGATCGGGTCGACGTTCTCCTGCCATTCGGCAATCGTGATGTTGTGCGTGACCTGCTCGTAAAGAACGTCCGTTTTGACTGTTTTTAGATACTGTGTGGCGCTGGTGGGGCACATCAGCAACTGGGGATCGATGCCCTCGGCACTGCACAGGTAGAGATCGACGACGGCCCTGTAGGGGAGCTTCGCTGTGATGGTGCAATCGCCCTTGTAGGCGAGCTTGCTGATCCAGCTGTCGCACGCGCTCGTCTTGTCCACGATCTGCGGATCGCCGACCTGCTCGATGTGGTCGATGACGAGGAACGTGTTGCCGATTGAGCCGCCGTTGCCGTCGGGGACGGTGCCGGTCTTGATCTGCTGGGCTTTTTGCGCCCGCTCGGCCCTGTCGGCCGCGTCCTGGGCCTCCTTGGCGTATTGGGCGGCGTCCTTCGCCGCCTGTTCGGCCTCGGTCGCCGCTGCGTCAGCGCGGGTGGCCGCGTCGCGGGCGCCCTTGGCGGCCTGTTCGGCCTCGGTCGCCGCCGCGCGTGCGGCTTCGGCGTCCAGGGCCGCCTGGTCGGCGGAGTCGCGGGCGTCCTTGGCGTAGCCTTCGGCGCGGCCGGCTGCCGCGTCGGCTGCGGCGGCGTCTTCTGTGGCCTGTTTGTCGTACGCGACTGTGCGGGTCACCGATGTGGCGGCTTTGGCCGCGGTGTCGGCGGCGTCGGCCGCGTAGCCTAGGGCCTCGTCGGCGTAGGTGCGGGCGTCGGCCGCGTACTTGGTGGCGCCCGCGGCGTGCTGGTAGGCCTCCTTCGTGTCGCCCTGGGCCTGGTCGGCCAGGGACTTCGCGGCGTCGGCCTGGGCCTTGGCGTTCTTGGCGTGGGCGTCGGCGACCGCCTTCTGCTGCTCGGCGATCGTCTTGGAGCCCTGAGCTGTCAGGACGATGAGCCCTGCCGCGGAGTCGGTGGTGACGTAGGGGGAACCGAGCTGGATGGCGTCGTTGGCCGGGTCGGCCACCTGGGTGGCGGCGTGGCCGGCGTCCACGGCGGCCTGGGCCGTCACGTGGGCGAAGCCGGCCGCTTTCGCCGCAGCCGCCCGCGCCGTGTCGGCCTCCTTGCGCGCCTGGTCCGCCTGGGACTTGGAGTCCCTGGCGCGCGCTTCGGCCTTGTCGGCCAGCTCGACGGCCGTCTTGGCCTCGGCGGCGGCGTCCTGGGAGGCCTTGAGGGCGTTGGCGGCGGCGCTGGTCGCCGTCTTCACCGCGGCGTCCGCCTTCAGCTTCGCGGCCTGCGCCGCGTCCGCGTCGGAGCGGGAGCGCTTGGCCGCGGCCTCGGCGCGGGTGGCCGCCGCGTCCGCGTCCGCCGCCGCCTGGGTCGCCGCGTCCGCTTCCGAGCGGGCCTTGACCGCGGCGGCCTCGGCGTCGTTCGCGTGCTGGTCGGCGTCGTTCGCCGCGGCGCGTGCGGCGTCCGCCGCGTCACCGGCTTCCAGAGAGTCGGCGTAGGCGGCCTTCGCGTCGGCCTTGGCGCGCGCCGCGTTGGCCTTCTGCTCGGCGTCCCATGCGTCGTCCCGCTTGGCCTTGGCGTCGTCGCCGGCCTTGGTCGCCGCGTCGCGCTTGCTCTCTGCGGTCGCTTCGGCGGCTTTGGCCTTGTCCTCGGCGTCCTTGGCGGCGGCAGCCTGCGTCTCGGCGTTGTTCTTGTGCTGCTGCGCCTCCGCCTGCTTGGCGGCGGCGTTCTCCTTCTCCGCCTTGGCTGTCTTCTCCTCGGCCTCGGCGGCGAGCCGCTTGGCGTGTGCGTCGGCGGCGGCCGCCTTCGCGTCCGCCTCTGCCTGCACCGCGACGGCGAGCTCGGCCTCGGCGGTCTCCTTGTCCTTCTTGGCGTTGTCCCGGTGGATCTTCGCCGCGTCCGCGGCGGCCTTGGCCTGCAACTCGGCGGCCTCGGCGGCCTTCTTGCGGAACTCCGCCTTGGACTGCGCCGCCTGCGCCAGCGCCCGCTGCGCGATGGTCGCGCTGTCACCGGCCGAGGCACGGGTCGCGGCCTCCGCGGTCTCACCCGCCTTCGCCATCGCTTGCAGAGCCGCTGCCGCGCCCTGGGTGATCTGAGCCTTCTGCTGCCCGACCAGCAGGCCACGGCCACGCGGTGCGCCATTGGTGTCGGCGATGGCGTAGGCGGCCTTCTCGGCGGTGTCCGAGGCGGTCACGGCCTTCTGGGCGATGGTGAGTTGCTGCTTGAGGGCCGCGAGCTTCTGTACGGCCGACTGCCGGGCCTGAGTGATGCCGTTCGCGGCCTTGGTGAATTGGGCCTGCGTCGGGTAGCCCGGCCTGTCGGTGCCATGGTGTCCTTGAGCGACGGCACGGAACTTCTGCGGGTCGGTGCCGTTGCAGCCCCACAGCCACGAGTTGTAGCCGTTCTCGTACGTGTGCAGGTCCAGGCACTTGTCGGTGGCGACGTTGCGCAGTTCACCGGCGGCGCGGACGTTGAACTTCCACTGTTGCGGCGCAGTCTGGTTACACGTCCAGATCTGGATCTTCGTGCCGTTGGCCGCGTTGCCCGCGTTGACGTCGAGGCACTTGTTCGACTTGATGTTCCGCAGCGAGTAGCTGTCTTGGTCCCGCGGGATGATCTCCCACTTCTGGGCGTCGGAGCTGTTGCAGGTGTAGATCTGCACCGGCACGCCGTCGCCCGTCCCGCCGCCCTCGACGTCGAGACACATGCCCTTGGCCGCCTCGACCTGGATGACCACCGGCGAGGTGTCGATCCACCCGACGCCGCCGGGGCTCCAGTAGTCCTGCCAGCGGGTCAGGTGGTCGGCGGTCCAGGACTGGCCGAGCAGCTGCCCCAGTGCGGTGGCGCCGGCCTGGAGCGCCTTGACGGCGTCACGGTTGGCGTTCAGGATCTGGTTGCGCTGCGCGGCCTGGGAGGCGATCTCCTGCTGCCACTCCGCGGTCGCGGTGGCCACCTCCTTGCCCAGCACCTTGCGCGGGTCGAGCGGGGTGTGCCAAGCGCAGGACGCGAAGCGGGACTTCAGGTCCTCCACCGCGATGCGGTACTCGGGACTGTCCGGCTCGGCCGCGGCGCGAGGGAAACCACCGGAGGACAGGAACAGCCGGGCGTCGTCCGCGCCGATCGACTTGTCGAACTCCGTCAGCCGGCTCCACGCCTGGTACTCGGCGTAGTCGGCCCCGGAGACGCCGGAGTCGCCGTAGAGGGGCGTGCCGACCGTCTTGACCGCATTGAACGTGGCAGCGTCGGCCTCAGCCGTCGGGTCCTTGTAGAAGTCGCCCTCGTCCCGCCACCACTGGGCCCCGGACCAGGCCGGCAGACCGGTCATGCCGAAGAAGTCGTCCTTGCCGTCGGACAGCCCCGGCGGCCACGCGAACCCGACGTTGGAGAAGCCGCCGGGAGTCTCCAGCCCACTGATCATCCAGGACTGGACCTCCTGGCTCTGCGCCTGTCCCGCCTCGTGAATGAGATCCCGGTCCTGATCGAACGCCGTCGACAGCGGCGTCTGCTCCCAGTAGTCCTGGTTCGCCACCATGTGCAGCTGATCCGGGGACTGGTTCAGCGCGTTCTGAGCGATGCCCGACATGGTGGGCCCGCCCAGCCGCAGCACACTGGCCATCAGGCACTGGTCCTGCCGCAGCGCCTCCGCGGCGGTGGCATCGAACCCGTCATAGCTGTCGGCCACGGGCGCGGCGTCCGGGGCCGACCGGCTGGACATCTCCGGCCTGGAGGCCTGAGGCGCCAGGAGGGCGAGAGCTATGAGGCCTGGCAGGAAGCGTGCGAAGTGGCGTGGTCTTCGGCGTGCCTGCGCGAGACCGCCTGGTCTGGTCTTCAAGAAGAAAGCCCCTGTTCGCGAACAAGCGGACGGGGCACTCGTCCGACGTGTCCGAACGGCACAGGCGCAAGACGACGCGTCACGGCCCCCCGACCGCACGGATACTGGCGTCCGGGACGCATAGGCAGGCCCGTCGAACGCGGCCGACACCATAAGCAGCCCGAACGGGCACGCAACAAGATCACGCCCCCCGGTATGGCCGAGAACAGCAGCACCGGACATGTGTGCGAACAGGCCGGAATCTGTGCGGCAACTATGGAGACGCGCGGGTCGCAAGGAGCCGGAGCTGTCCGTGGAGTTGGCCGGATGGAGACGGAGGATGACTCGGCGAGCCGACGACGAAACCCAAGCCGGCGTTACGCCCTCTTGCCCGACTCACGAATGCATCGCCCATCAATGCGGTGAATGCACCAGCTTGACGCCCTGCACGGCGAGACCGCGCGCGGGGCACAGACCAACACGTCGGAACCGCCAGCCCTCGCCGCCCCGGCCACATCCGGGCCGCCACCTGGAAGCGGTAACAGCCGGCGGCCACACCGCCCCGCCGCCTTGGGACCCGGGCACGCGAAGACCCCGCCTCCGATGTCGGAGGCGGGGTCTGTGTGGAGCGCCGGGCAGGCCTTGCACCTGCATCTCCCCGCAGGAAGCGGGACGTCTTTCCTTGGACCACCAACGCGCAACCAGGTCGCCGGACTTCCCGGCGGCCAGCTCAAGATCAACAATAGCGCACGTGTTCGTAGGCACTCTCCGCCGTCTTCAGGATTGCGGCTTCAGCACCAAGGAGACGGCCCTGATCATGGGCATCACCGAGGCGACCGTCCGGCCCATCCGCCGTACCGCCAAACACCGGCTGGCCACAGCCATGGGCTACCGCACCGACCACATCCCCGAGACCGACAAGGAGTGACCTGCCCGTGAGCAGCCCGCGCAGCATCGACGAGGCCCTGGCCCGCGCCCGCGTCTTCAACGGCCAATACACCACCGAGGACCTGGACAGTGCGCGCCGCAACATCGCCTGCCGCCTCCACGAGCTGCGCTGGCTACGGTTTCTTGACGCCGCTTCGCCGCGCGGTTCCCGGGCGCCCGAGCCGCCTGCTGCGCTGCACGAGCAGGCGGCGCTCGACCTGCGCCTGGTGTGCCGCGGCACCGTGCATCACCACGGTGCCGCCGGACGCATCACCGACTTCGAAACCGACCGGGACCCCGACGGCGCCCTTCCCTTCGCGTGCCTGCTCTACCTCGCCGACCGGGCAGAAGGGGCCCGGTTCTGGTGGCACTACGCCGCCGGCGCCGGGAACGTCACCGCCGCCCTGTGCATCTACCTCCTGCATCTCCATCACGGAGACGTGCGGGACGCCCAGCACTGGGCCTCCCAGATCGACCTTCTCAACGACCAAGGGTGGGACAGCTACACGCCGGTGGCGCATCAAGCCCACGCCGGACACCGCGAAGCCCCGCCCGGCCCCAGTGTCCGCTACCGCCTTCCGGCCCCCTGCCCGACCGTCTCAGCACACGCGCTGAAAGACGCCGTCGACAATCTGCACACGCCGCACAACGCCGATCTCGGTCCAGTCCCCCAACCCATCCCAGCCCTGGCCAGCCACTGGGCGGGCCTCGTCACCTCATAGACGCCAGCCGAAGCAAACGCTCGTTTCCTCGTGACGCTCTGGCTGCCAGCCGGCGATGTCGCGCAGCAGGCTGCCCCACGGGCCGCCGACCAGGGCGGCATAGGCCCAGTGCGGGAGCAGGCCGGGGTTGGGGTCGCGGCCACCCCCTCTGTTCTTCGCCGCCTGCGCCCGCTTGATCACCTCGCGCTGCGCCCTACCGGACCGCGATTTCGGCTGGTTCCGGCGTCCAACCAGGCGGAGACGGGGCCGTCAGGACAGATGCTCCAGCTGGAGAACACCCGTTTCCCGCCCCGCCCGGAAAACGAGGCCGTACGTTCGGGCGAACCGGTTGGCCTCCGCCACTGAACCTCCCACCGAGCGCAGGTAGAGGGCGTAGGCCACCGACTCGATCTGCTCCGCGGTCAAGAACAGCGACCAGCGGTTGCCGGAGCGGTCGAACGCCGCGCCGCGTACCCGTTGCGCCAGGCCGTCAGCCGGCCGAACACGCAGCCGCTCACCGACCTGCACATATCGGCGCACCGCGTCCATCTCCGCCGGGCGAAGCTCGACCAGCTGCTCGCCGTCCGCGGGGCCGTCAGGGTTCGGTTCGGGGGCCTGGCCGGCGTCCGTGTAGGTGAGTACGTCGTGGCCGACAGCAGACAGCCGTGCCGCCCACCGGACAGGCCGGCCCTCGCGTGCGGAAAGCTCCGCGCGCATCTCCCGGTCGGCCAGCTCGACCAGCCCCTGCCCGGCCGCCGCGCCCACCGCCTGCTGGAGATTCGGCATCAGGTCGCCCAACAGCACCCAGCCCCACCGGGCCTCCCGCTCCCTCTCCCGCACTGCCCGCAGCGCGTCGATCCAAGCCTTCCGCTCCCGCACAGCCCACCCCCGCCTTTGCTTCTCCGACGCCTCCGCTGAACCGACGTTAGAAGCCGAACCCTGCTCGGCGCGTGGAAACACCGCAAAGACCACCGGCCCGGTGTGCACCTCACGACCGAGGTGCGCGGCCCGGCTCCCCGACAGCCCTACCGCGTCCTCGGCAATGGGCTCCATCTCAAGAACACGGCCGCTACAGCTGTGGTAGACGTGGTGCCGCGCACTCGCACTGAGGGAGGCCGCCGCTCACGGGCAGCAAGGCCGCCAGCGCGGCGCACTCGCCAGGGCCGACGTCCATGAGAGGCCGCCACGGCGCAACAGCCGCTCGGCGCGCGCCTCCGAGGCGGCCCGCTCCTGCGGTGCTAACCCGCCCGGTACTGCCGTTCCTACACCACTCGCCCGGGCGCCGGCGATGGGCACGTCAGGAGGCGCGGGGAAAAACGGCGGCAGGCCCGATGACGCCGGGCCCAAACTTGTCGCGGATGCGGTCCACGGCCTCTTCGGCGACCAGACGGGCTTCGCGGGCATGGTCGAGGCTGATCTGCTGGGCCACCTGGCCGGCGTCGACGGGGTCCCCGCCCTTCAACGTGATGCCGGTAAGGCGGCCGCGCTGCAGTCCGGCCGCGTCCATCAGCTGGTAAGCGATGGTCCGCAGGTCTTCGTCGTGGCCGGACGCTTCGGGCAGGCGGCGGGTCTTCTCCCACGTGGCGCCGCCGGCGAACCGCAGCGTCAGGGTCAGGGATCGGGCGGCCTGGCCGCGGCGGCGCAGCAGTCGGCCGAGCTGGACGACGAGGTCGAGGAGGGCGGCGCGGACGGCGGCGCCGTCCAGGGTGTGCTGGGTGAAGGCGTGGCGGACGCTGGCGGCCGGGGGCAGGGCGCGGGGGACGACCGGGCGGGGGTCGGTGCCGCGGGCGCGGTCGGCGGCCAGGCGTCCGGCTCTGCCTCCGAGGAGGCGTTGCACGGTGGCGGTGGGGACGGCGGCGAGCAGGCCGACGGTGTGGATGCCGTAGTCGTGCAGGGCTTCGGCCTGGCGCGGGCCGATCCCGTGCAGGGCCTCGACCGGCAGCGGCGCGAGCCACGCGTGGGCCTGGTCGGGGTCGACCGTGAGGACGCCGCCGGGCGGGGAGACCTGGGCGGAGGCGGTGGCGGCGACCGTGACGGTGGGGCCGATGCCGACCCGCACGTCGACCCCGAGACGAGACAGAGTGCGGATCCGCAGCACCTCCCCCAGCCTGCAGGCGTCCGTGCCGTGATAGCGCAGGGCGCCCTTCAGCTCCACCAGGGCCGCCGTCGGTGGCAGCGCCTGCACCACCGGGGACAGGTCCGCCAGCTGTTCCAGCACCTGGCGGTAGGTCTCCTCGGGCAGGCGGTCCGGGCAGCGCACATGCATCACCGTCGACGCTCCGCGCGCCGGTCCTGTCTCTACTGCCATCACGACCACCACCTCCCCCACTACGTTATCGAACAGAAAATCGAACACGCGAGATGAGGCCCAAGGTGGCACCGTTCGCCAGATAGGTGCTCAGAGCCTCAGAAAGGCCACGCGGACCTCCGGACGCTCTGGCCTTTCTGAGTACGAGACTGAGTAGGGCGACGGTGCCGTCGGCCTGGGTGACGGTGTTCGGATGGCTTCATGACACTGACTCCCTCCGCGGCTCCCGCGGCGTCCGCTTTCCGCCGCCGGTTCAGGGGCCTGGGGCTGTCCGTTGCCGGGGCCGTGGTGGTGTTCCTGCTCGCGGGGTCCGTCACTGGCTGCACCGCCATGGCCGGTGGTCCCGTCCGTTCCGAGGCGCAGTTTCTGCAGCACGTACGCGACACGCAGGCCGCCGGCGAGGACACGGTTCTCTTCCTGGGCTCGGATCCGGAGTCCGCGTTCCTGAGAAAGTCAACGGCCAGCTCATCCTGCGTGGACGACCTCGGTTTCGACGGGGATGGCACCTACCGGCATCAGCCGTCCGTCTCCTGGGCCCCGGATTTCAAGGGCGGCGACGCCGGGTACCGTGCGGCGGTCGCCAACCTTCGCAGGCAGTGGTCCGAGCGGGGCTGGAAGGTGACGACGGAGCCGGGGACCGACCCGGTCACCGGCAGAGCGACCGGCTTGCAAGAGATCCACACGACCGACGACCACGGCGTCGCGCTGTCGCTGGGCCCCGGCCGGCGTGCCGGCGAGGGACTGGTCGTCGCCGACGGCGGCTGCGTCCGCCACGACGGCTACTGGGACGCCTACGCCTGGAGCAGCTCCTGATGGGCCCGACCGCTCCGGTGACGTGTACACCGCTCTTCTCGCCGACGGTGTCCTGCGCGCCCGCTGGTGACCCCATCCGCACAGGGCGGACAGCCGGTGCTGTGCATAGAAGTCGTCCACCCAGGCCAAGCGTCGCGCTCAGCCACAGTTGATCGGGCAGCCGGATCACAGCTGCTTGTCATGGGCGCAGTTGCCCGCCCGGCCTGGAGCACCTGCGGGCGCGCCATGTGGCCGGCTCGCGCCGACCGCAAGATCGCCACCCTGCGCACACGGCAGGCCGAGGAAGACCACGCCCGCCGACTCCGGCCGCAACCGCTGGAGTGGATCGTCGGACTCTCGCCCCAGGGTCAGTTCTCCGAAGGAACCCGGGCGGCGATCTCCTTGGCCAGCCTGTCGGCCTCCTCCGACAGCGGCCCACCCTCAGCAGAGACCGTCACCAGCAGCCGCAGAAGATCATGCGCCTCCTCGAGAGTGAGCACGGCCAGCCGCTGCCCGGTGGTCCGCACCGGCGCGAAGTCCAGCTCCTGGAGCGCGAAGAGGTCGTCGTCTTCCATGACCGGGCAACGTACCCGGACCACCTACGGTCACGCACACGTCAGCCCCACGACGGCACGAACCCCTCCCGGCGAAGCGACCGGGAAGGGAGCACACTCGGCGACCGCGCCGCACCGGGGCACCGATGCCCGCCCGGAGGCTGTTTCCCACCGACGAACGACGATCAAAGCGCCTCAGCAGCCCCGCCGACCCCTGCCACGTCTGCACGGCCACCAGATCCCAGAGCACGGCGCCGGCCCTGAGGAGCTACGGGCTGGGGCCCGAGCACTCCACGGGTGCGCAGCTCGTCCAGGTCGGGGAGACGGATCTGCGGCAGGGCGGCGATGAGGTCGGCCTGAGCGGCGCTGATGGTGTGAGTGGGAGCTCCGGGGCCGGTGCCCAGGGAACGGCGGGCAGTCACGGTGATCATGGTAGGGGCAGCGGTTCTGCATGGGGGAGCTGATCGCCATCTCGGCTGCCCCCGGTTTCCGCGGTGGACAGCAGCGTCGCCTCGCCGGTGGGCGGTCATGGGTTTCCCGGTCGGTCGGCGGGTGCAGGCTCTCGGCCGCCGGGGCGGAGGCACTGCACGCAGGAGTTCCCACAGCGGGCGTGATCCCGCGGCCCATTGGCCGAGGACGCGTCCGGCTCGGACAGCGGGCGGCGGCATCACAGGCGAATAACGCGGTGAGCCCGTCTACCGGACAGCAGTGCGGACAGCAGCGCACCGGCGAGTGACTTTGTTCACCAGAACGGGTTCTGGCACGACTTCCGTGAAGCGGTCACGACTAGTGATCAGAGGGTGTTTCGAGTGCTTGGAGGATCTGTCGCACTTCCTGGCGCCACTGGTCGGCGTCGGCGCTGTCCACCCAGCCGGTTGCCATTTCAGATCCGTCCTGGAGAACCCGGTGCAGTGCGAGTCTCGCCGACGCCCGAAGGGAGGCCGGGAGTGCGGGCAGCGGTTGCCTGGGGCCGTCATCGGGGTCAATCACGATGGGGCTGTCCGGGAGGGTGCTGGCGACGAGGGCGCCAGCGGCAATGGCTTCGGCCCCGTCTCCGCCATCGACGCGTTCTCCCGAGTCGGTGACTCGGTGGAATGCCCGCTCCAGCACGTCAATGACCTGCTGGTGGGTGAGCCCCTCAAGTCCATCGACGAAGTCTGCGGCGAGGTCGCTGTCGAACGGGCCGGTTCCCCACGTTCCCATGCATGGCTCCTGATATGGCTGTCTCGGACGAAGACATGGTTCCAGGAGCCACTGACATCGGTCACGGTGCGAGGAGAACCCGCTTGCGGAGCAGTGCGAAGCCGGCGCGACCGAACATCTGTCGCTTGAGCATCTTGATCCGGTTGACGTGTCCTTCGACGACGCCGGAGTTCCAGGGCAGGGTCAGGCCGGCGATGACTGCGTTGCGGTCTCGGTCGATGCCAGCCGCGAGAGTGTGGAGGCTGGGAAGGTCGTCCTGGCGGACGGCGTCGAGCCACTGCGGAAGTCGTTCCCCCTGCCGCTCGGTGAGCATGTGGGCGAAGGACCGGACGTGACCGGTCAGGGCGTCGAGTTCAGGGCAGTTGGCAAGGACGGCCTTCAGCCGGAGCTGCTCGATCTCGGTCAGCGTCTCGGGTCGGCTGAGGATCCATCTCGTCACCACGCGGGGTGCCGGCGGTTGCGCGGTGACCGGCCGTGGCGAGGTGCGCTTCTCTCGCAGGTAGGCGCTGACCCGGCCGTAGCTGCCCCGATAGCCCAAGGGAACGATCTCCTCCCAGAGCTTCCAGGCGTTGGTGCAGCCCTCGTCCCAACGTTCGTCCAGGTAGGGCTTGTACTCGTCGAGAACGGAGGTCCTGTTGTGCTGCCACTGGCCGCAAAAGAGGTCTTCCGGCTTCGCAGCGTCGGCGAGGCTTTTGACGGTGCGGTGGGTCATGTTCAGCTGACGCCCGATGGAGCGGCGGCTGTGGCCGGCTTCCAGTAGCGCGTGGACCGTGGCGTGCCTGGCTCGGACACGGTTGGCGAACCGCTCACTCCGCCATGGAGAGTCCGCCTTCTCCCCTGGCGGCGCCGGTTCGTCGGCCTTCCCCTCGCGATCGGGGACCAGGACGCGAAGGCAATGGCGGTGGCGGGCGACAGCCCGCTCAGCGGCCTCCCCGAGGTTGTGCCACAGATGCCAGCGGTCGGCGACCTGCGTCGCCTGGGGTGCCCCGGCTGTGGCGCCTTCCGCGAAAAACGGCGCGCGGTCCCGGCAGACGATCTCGATCCCCGGTCGCTTCTCCAGCCATGCGGCCAGGCTGGACGCCTCCCGGTCAGGCAGCAGATCCACCGGCCGACGGGTTTCGACGTCGACGAGCACCGTGCCGTAGACCCGTCCTTTGCGCGTGGCGTACTCATCAACACCAACCACCCGCGGGGCCGGGACTTCGGGTTCGGGCAATCCATCGAGCAGCCGCAACACCGCGCTGCGGCTGATGGACACCCCGAAGGCCCGTGCCATCCGGGCGCCAGCCCGGCCGGCGAGGGCGAGACCTACCGCGGCGAGAGTCGACCGCAACCGCTCCGTCCACCTGCTGTGCCGCCGGGTCAGTCCCGGCATCTGCTCAGCGAACGTCCGCCGAGCACACGAAGAATCCGGACAGAAGAACCGCCGAACTCGCAGTTGTAGAACCACCAGACGTCCCCCACTCGGCACGTCCGCAGGAAACCGCAGGTAAGAGCTGTGCACCCGGGACGACTCGCTCCCACAGTCCGGGCATGCCGCCCCGGCCGCCGTACTGCAGACGTCGATGCGTAGCGCCTCGTGGCTCACGTCTAACGACAGCACGGACACGTCCGCGATGGACGGTAACAGCAGGCCCTCCAGACGGGGCGACATCTCTTCCACGACGCCGCACTGTCGACCACATCAAGATCGGCCCTGGTCATTTTCAGGCAACTTCCCGGGGCCTGACTGGAGCGTCAGCCGTCACTCAGCGTGCGCGCATCACGGAAAGCGAGCCAGAACCCGTTCTGGTGAACAAAGCCAGGCGAGCGCTCCTGGGACTGTAAGACGTTCGGTGTAACTCCCGATCATGGAAGATGCATCGATGACCAGTGAGAACGTGTCCGAGTCCAAGGCCGTGGAGCCCACCAAGGCTGCGTCGCCGAAGACCGTGGACGACCAGCTGATCGACCAGCTGGTGGGCCGCGCCCAGGCCGAGGGTCTGCAACTGACCGGCGAGGGCGGGCTGCTGCAGCAGCTGACCAAACGGCTGCTGGAGTCCGCCCTGGAGGGCGAGATCACCGACCACCTCGGCTATGACAAGCACGATCCGGCGGGCAAGAACGGCGGCAACTCCCGCAACGGCAAACGCTCCAAGACCGTGCTGACCGACGTGGGCCCGGTGGAGATAACCGTGCCCCGCGACCGCGACGGTTCCTTCGAACCGAAGATCGTCAAGAAGCGGCAGAAGCGCCTGACCGGCGTCGACGAGATGGTCATCTCACTCGCCGCGAAGGGCCTGACCACGGGCGAGGTCCAGGCCCACCTGGCCGAGGTCTATGGCGCCGAAGTCTCCCGCCAGACCATCTCCACCATCACCGACAAGGTCTTGGAGGGCATGGCCGAATGGCAGAGCCGCCCCCTCGACGCCGTCTACCCGGTGGTCTTCATCGACGCCATCCACGTGAAGATCCGCGACGGCGCGGTCGCCAACCGGCCCATCTATGTCGCCCTGGCCGTCACGGTCGAGGGCCGGCGGGAAATCCTCGGACTGTGGGCCGGTGACGGCGGCGAGGGCGCCAAGCACTGGCTGCACATCCTCACCGAGATCAGGAACCGCGGCGTCAGCGACGTGCTCATGCTGGTCTGCGACGGGCTCAAGGGCCTGCCCGAAGCGGTGGAGACCGTCTGGCCCCGGACGATCGTGCAGACCTGTGTCGTGCATCTGCTGCGGAACTCCTTCCGCTATGCCGCCCGCCAGGACTGGGACAAGATTGCCCGGCTTCTCAAGCCCGTCTACACGGCGCCGACCGAGGAGGCCGCCCTGGACCGGTTCGCCGAGTTCGCCGACGCCTGGGGCAGGAAGTATCCGGCGATCGTGAAGCTGTGGGAGAACGCCTGGGAGGAGTTCACCCCGTTCCTGCGGTTCGACACCGAGATCCGCCGCATCGTCTGCACGACGAACGCGATCGAATCGGTGAATGCGCGGATCCGACGGGCGGTCAAGGCCCGCGGGCACTTCCCCAACGAGCAGGCCGCCCTGAAGTGCGTCTACATGGCGATCATGTCCCTCGATCCCACCGGCAAGGGGCAGGCCCGCTGGACCATGCGCTGGAAGACCGCACTGAACGCCTTCGACATCACCTTCGACGGCCGCCTATCGGCGGCCCGTCAGTAACCTCACCTGCACCGATTACACCGCTCGTTTGACAGACCCGCGCTCCTGCAGCGCTCGCATACGTCAGTAGTGCTGCCCTCGGTAGACGCCGTCGGTGCCGGCGCCGCGGCTCCAGTCGCCGAAGCTCGTGTTGCCCAGCTCGAGGTTGGTGATGAAGGAGCCCGCTGCGGCGAGCGTGATCCTGAACGGGGCGTCGTCCTCGTCGGGCAGGTTGTTCACGGCCAGCAGCGGAAACTCCGGGGAGGTCAGGGTCTGTTCGTCGGCGATGAGGAGGAAGGGGCTGTCGGGCCAGTCCTCGTCGTCACGTGCGATCTGTGCCTGGAGCCGGCCGGGCGTGGAGCCGGTGTAGAGGGGGTTGTCGATGACGGTGAGCGACTCGTAGTGCTCCGAGCCGCCCTCGAGGGTTTGGAGCAGGCGCGCCCAGGATTCTGGCTGGCCGAAGGAGGTGCGGATCAGGAGTGGGCCGGCACTCTCCTCGATCGTGGGGGCGGCCGGCTGGGGTTCGGTGCCGGTGCGGTCGCCGGGGATGACCTGGATGAGGAAGCGGGGCTTTTTGCCGTCCGTCGAGCGGTCGGCGGCGTGGACGCGGACCAGGTAGGGGCCCGGTCCTGCGGTGGCGAGGTTCTCCTTGCGCACGGGTGTGTATCCGCTGTCGCACAGGGCGAGGAAGCCGGTCGAGGAGACCACGGTGGTCTCCTCGACCTCGTCCCAGCCGTCCTCGGCTCCGGGGTCTTCTCCGGCGTAGAGGGTGACGACGGGGTTCTCCAGGGTGCTGCCGGCGTCGATGTGCAGCCAGTCCTTCCCCGCCGACAGGAGTCCTCGGCCGTGCGGCTGGGGGCCGCCGGTGTCGGGGTCCGTGACGGTGAGGTCGCCCCACTCCTTCATCTTCAAGGGGCGGGTGCGGCCCTGCAGGTGGGGCCAGGTCGGGCGTGGCATGGAGATCCCCCGTCGTCTGTGCGGTGCCTGCCGGTCAGGTGGTGCCTGGGATCAGTGTGGCAGGCGCTGGTGCGGTGCCGGGTCTACTTGATGTGGACGTAGTAGGCGTCGCCGTTCAGGACGCGCTGGCTCTTGTAGAAGCCGCCGAGGCGGGCGCCGGCGCTGCGGTTGTCGCCGGCGGAGATGATGCGGGTGCTGCCGCGGCGGGGGTTGCCGCCTTCCTTGCTGGCGGCGAAGGGGTACTCGTCGCAGTCGTACTTCTGGGGGTTGGGGTTGTGGACCTTGGCGCACATGGCCTTGCGGTGGGCGGCGATGGTCTTGGCGTCGGTGATGCGGTGCAGGGGTGTGGAGGCGCCCGGGTGGCCGGTGATCTTGCGCTGGGCGTCGTAGATGTGGCTCGCGGACTGCTTCACCTGGGCGTCGGTGCGGGAGAGGGTGAAGGTGGGGGCGAAGGAGGGGAAGACGCAGCCGGGGTTCTTGGTGCGCTTGGTGGGGCCCCAGAACGTGTCGTCGCAGCGGTACTTGGCGGAGTTGTAGGTGAAGCCGCCGGGGGTGTAGCCGGGCTTGGTGAACGTGAACCGGTAGGAGGCCGGGCTGGTGAGCTGCTTCTTCTTCGCGACGCTCGCGGCGTAGCCGACGGTGCCCTTATGGGCGGGGCCGAGGGTGGAGCCCTGGGGGAACTTGACCGCGGTCTTGAAGCCCTTGCCGCCCCCGACCGACACGCTCATGCGGACGCCGCCGGCGTTGACGAGCGTGGCCTTGCCGACGGTGAAGCTCTCGCCCCACTTGAGCTTGCTGGTCTGCAAGGTCATGGAGTGTTTGATGTCGAAGGTCGCGGAGCCGACTGTCGGCGTACACGTGAACGTGCATAGCCGCGTACGGATGAACGTGCAGAGTTCTTGATGTGCTGAGCGCTGCGGTTCGGCACTCTGCTGCCTGTAGTTCGAGGTCGCAGAAAGGGGTGGCCCGTGGTCCTGGATCCGGAACGCTGGCTGGAACTGCGGCGCTTTCGCGGCCTGGTCGAGTCCGGAGCCATGAGCCTGTCGGAGGTCGCCAAGGAGACCGGTCTCAACTGGCGAACGGTCAGCAAATACTTGTCCGCCGACGGGCCCGTGTCGCCGCCACGCCGGTCGCCGAACGGGCGGTCGCGGACGAGGGTGATCGACGAGTTTGCGCCGCTGGTCGACTCGATGCTGCGGGCGGAGATCCTGATGAAGGCCGCGGTGATCCACGAGCGGCTCGCAGGCGAGTACGGCTTCACCGGCAACTACCAGCGGACCAAGCTCTACGTTCAGGAAGCCCGCCCGAGGATCGCCGAGGAACTCGGCATCTCGCCGAAGGAACTGGCGGGCATGCACCGCCGCTTCGAAGTGATCCCGGGCGCCCAGGCTCAGGTGGACTGGGGCGACGAGGGCAAGATCCTCGCCCACATGGGCATCGCGAAGGTCTACTCCTTCCACATGACGCTGTCGTACTCCCGCGACCCGTTCTGCTGCTTCACCACCGGTCAGGATCTGCAGACCTTCTTCGACTGCCACCGCCGGGCGTTTGCCCATTTCGGCGGGGTGCCGATGACGATCGTTTACGACCGGACCAAGACCGTCGTGCGCCGGCACGTCGCCCCGGGCGAGGCGGTCCCGCTGCACCCGGAGGCGGTCGGCTTCGCCGGCCACTACGACTTCGACATCGACGTGCTGGCCGCCTACCGGCCCACCGGCAAGGGCCGCGTCGAATGCCAAGTGCTGATCGTCCGCGACCACGTCCTGTCCGGCCGGGCCTTTTCCTCCGTGGAGGAGATGGACGCCGCCTTCGCCGCCTGGGTGCCGCAGCGGCGGGCCCAGATCCACAAGACGCACCGGGAGGTCATCGGCGAGCGGGCGGCCCGCGACCACGCCGCTCTCAAGCCGCTGCCGCCGACCCCGTATCTGGTGGCCGAGCGGCATCTGCGGCCGGTCGGCAAGGACTGCCTGGTCGCCTTCGGCGGCAACCTCTACTCGGTGCCCGCCCGCAAGGTCCGCCCCCGGCAGCTGGTCGAGGTCCGGTCCACAAAGTCGCAGGTCATGCTGCACTCCACCGCCCCAGACGCCGGCGGCGAGACGCTGCTGGCCACACACCCCCGCGCGGTCGGCCGCGGTGTCCGCGTCGTCGAGGAGATGCACTGGGACGGCCTGCCCACCGGCAAGGGCCGCCGCACCACCACCGGCGATGTCCCACCCCAGCCCCGCCGCGAACAGCCGCTGGGCGAGGAAGCCGGACCGCTCCAGGCCCTGCTGAACCGGGCCGCGGCAACCCGCGTCGAGGTCGGCCGCCGTCCGCTGTCGGTCTATGACGAGCTGACCGGCACCCGCCCCTTCACCACCCACCCGAGCACGAGGGAAACGTCTTGAGCGAGCTGGTCAGCACCCGCATCCGCACCACGGCCGGCAAGCTCGGCCTGCCCCACCTCACCGAAACCATCAACGAGTACATCCGGCGGGCCGACGAAGGAAAGATGGGCTACCTCGACTTCCTCGACCTGGTGCTGTCCGAGGAACTCGCCGTCCGCGACGACCGCCGCTTCCGCCAGGGCCTGCGGCTCTCCCGACTCCCACACCACAAAACGATCGACGAGTACGACTTCGCCTTCCAGCCCGACCTCGACCCTCGCAAGGTCAAGGACCTGGCCACCCTGTCCTTCGTGGAAGCCAAGGCCAACGCCGCCCTGCTGGGCCCGCCCGGGGTCGGCAAGACGCACATCGCCGTCGCTCTCGCGGTCGCGGCCTGCCGGGCCGGCTACTCGATCTACTTCACCAGCCTCGACGACATGGTCCGCAACCTCAAAGCAGCCGAAGCCGCGGGCCGACTCCTCAACAAACTCGGCACCTACCTGCGGCCCAGCGTCCTTGTCGTCGATGAGGTCGGCTACCAGCCCCTCGAACGCGCCGAGGCGAACCTGGTCTTCCAGGTCATCTCGAAGCGTTACGAGAAAGGCTCGATCATCCTGACCTCGAACAAAACGTTCAGCGAATGGGGACAGGTGTTCGGCGATGAAGTCCTCGCCACCGCCATCCTCGACCGCCTCCTCCACCACTGCGAGGTCATCTCCATCAACGGCCCCAGCTACCGGCTGAAGAACCGCCTCAAGGCCATCGAGCGAGAAACCGACGTGGCCTGACCCGGCTCCGGTTCCTACCCAGGCTCCTCGCCCGGCGGGATGAAGGCGTCGGCGCCATCAGCATCCTCGACATGCCCGTGGGCGTCGACCGTGATGGCCGTCGCCCGCCCCTGCGACGTGATGAGCCAGGCAAGCACCTGTTCCGTCAGCGGTGTTCCTCCTGGACCCTCATCGTTCCAGTGCACCCGCCACCCTCCACCAGGCACCGCGGCCACGACCTGCTCGGCCCGCTCCAGATGAGAGAAGTCTTCGTAGTCCGTCACCGGGCGCAGGGCACCACGCTTGGGATCGACGACCAATGCAGTCCCAGTCGCCTGGTCCCAGCCTTCTACGCGCACCATGCGACCGATCTCGGTGTCAGTGCCGTTGAAGATGGCAGTCCAGCCGGTCTGATTGAAGTAACGAAGAGACACCGCCCCATCATCTCTAACCACGAGGCAAGCCCTTCGAGCGGCCGCTTGCTCTGCACGTTCATCCGTACCTGGCTCTGCACATAAGCGAGTACGCCGACACCGACCGGCTTGCCGTTCTGCAGCAGGTTGACCCGGGCGCCGATGTCCATGCACATACTCGTGCGGGTGATCGTGATGGTGTTCAGGCGGCAGCTCGCCGCCGCCGCGGTGGAGACGAACGCGGTCTTCACCGGAGCGGCCTGCGTGACCGTGATGCTGTACTTGACTGGCGCGGCCTGCGCGCCGGCCGCACTGATACCGGCGCCGGTCACAAGGAGCGCGGTGAGAGCTGTTCCGATGGCCACGTTCCGTGGCGCGCTGGTCCGCATGAGCATGTCCCCTCGTTGACGAAGAACGGCACCGGGTCAGGGCAGCCGTCCGTGCGGCGGACACACTAAGCGCACCAACGCCCCCATGTTCACGCTTTGTTGGTGATGTGCGCGTTTTTGGACAGGCTGAGGCTCTGCCTCCGCATATGGCGGTAAAGGACTGCTTCGTGCACCAGTCCGGAAAGAACTGCCCCACAGGTCCGACAGACACCACCGAGGAGCAATGCTCAGATCCTGTGGATCGGCCACGGGAGGACGTACCTTCCCGGGCGATTGATCGATAGGTCACCGAGCAAGACCGACGTTCGCGGCGTCGGTCGGGAAGGCACCTTCATGCTCACCGCAGTCAATGAAGACGGCGCCACGCGAGATGGGTCGTCGCTGCTGGACGAGATCGTCCGGGAGGGCGCCCGCAGGATGCTGGCCGCCGCGCTGGAAGCCGAGGTCAACGCATACATCGCCGAGGTGGCCGACCAGCGGGACGAGAACGGGCGGCGGCTGGTAGTGCGCAACGGCTATCACCAGCCGAGGAAGGTCACCACCGCGGCCGGGAGCGTGGAGGTGAAGGCCCCGCGGGTGAACGACAAGCGCACCGACCTCGAGACGGGCGAACGCAGGCGGTTCTCCTCGGCGATCCTGCCGCCTTGGGCCCGGAAGTCCCCGAAGATCAGCGAGGTGTTGCCGCTGCTCTACCTGCATGGGTTGTCGTCTGGGGACTTCGCGCCCGCACTGGAGCAGTTTCTCGGCAGTTCGGCCGGGCTGTCGCCGGCCACGGTCACGCGGCTGACGGCCCAATGGCAGGCCGACCACGCTGCCTTCATGGACCGCGATCTGTCGGCCACGGACTATGTGTACGTGTGGGCCGACGGCATTCACCTGCGCATACGCCTGGAGGAGGCCAAGGCTGCCGTGCTGGTGGTGATGGGGGTGCGGGCGGATGGCACCAAGGAGCTGATCACGCTGGCCGACGGATATCGCGAGTCGACGGAGGCGTGGGCGGGCCTGCTACGCGACTGTGCCCGCCGGGGGATGCGCGCCCCGGTGCTGGCCGTCGGGGACGGCGCGCTCGGCTTCTGGAAGGCCCTGGCCGAGGTGTTCCCCGACACTCGCGAACAAAGATGCTGGGTTCACAAAACCGCAAATGTTCTCGATTCCCTGCCGAAGTCGGCCCAGCCCGCGGCCAAGCGCGCCATCCAGGACATCTACAACGCCGAGAACAAGGAGCAGGCCCGCAAAGCTGTCGCCATATTCGCCAAGCAGTACAACGCGAAGTACCCCAAGGCGGTCAAGAAGATCGTGGACGATGAGGACGAGCTGCTGGCGTTCTACGACTTCCCCGCCGAGCACTGGATTCATCTGCGGACTACGAATCCCATCGAGTCGACGTTCGCCACCGTGCGGCTGCGGACCAAGGTGACGAAGGGTGCCGGCAGCCGGGCCGCCGGGCTGGCGATGGTTTTCAAGCTGGTCGAGTCAGCCCAGGCCCGCTGGCGGGCTGTGAACGCACCCCACCTCGTCGCTCTGGTCCGTGCCGGGGCGCGCTTCGAACGCGGCCACCTCGTCGAACGCCCCGAGACCCTCTCGGCGTGAGCAGCCTCAGCCGATCCGCAGAAGCCGGGAGGATCTCAGGCACTCGTGCGCCGTATGTGCAGGTGGCCATCGCGGGGGAAGGAGGGCGGTGCCGCGGGCAGGATGGTGTCGAAGTCGTAGCGGCTCTTCTGTGCAACCCGGCACGATGCCAGGTTGTCCACCTGGTGCAGGAGTTCGAGACGCTCCAGCCCGTCGGCTTGGAAGGTCTCGAAGGCCCAGCTGGTGAGTGCCTCCAGAGCGCGGGAGGCCACTCCCCGCCCACGAGCGTGCGCCGCGGTCCAGTAGCCCACTTCGGCCGCCGGTTTGCCGGAGGCGACTTCCTTGAGGACCACGTTGCCCACCAACTGCTCGCGAACTGAACCGGGTTGTGCCTCAAGGACGGCGAAGCCGAACCGGTTCCCCGCTGCCCAGCCCTGCTGCTGAGCCTGCACCCAGCGTGCCCCGTCGGCATCGTTGTCCACGACAGAGCTCACCCACTGGCGCAGTGCGGGATCCCGGCTCACCTCGACCAATGCGGCAATGTCCTCCATGCGCCAGGGGCGAAGAACGAGAGCGGGAGAGACCGGCGACGCGGCCACCTGAAGTACGACAGGGGTACTCATCAACCGATCATATGCGGCGGCGTTTCCACCCGACGCCAGCCGTGTCCACCCCGTGCTGCCTTGCGACCGCCCCGTCATTGCTGTGTCCGGACGCGCAGAGCCTGGACGGACCAATCGAACACTGGAGCCAGACTCTCCGGGGCCGGCCAGCCGTTGACCACTGCGAGCAGCTGGAGGTATCGCTCCCTGCGTGGGTCGTTCACGCTCTCCAGCCGAGTCGCCAGCCGACGGCGAAGCTCGACGTCGTCGGGGCGGCCGAGGAGGTGCGCGTAGTGCCTCGTGAACTC
Source organism: Streptomyces sp. NPDC093260 (assembly GCF_040683715.1). Taxonomy (NCBI): domain Bacteria; kingdom Bacillati; phylum Actinomycetota; class Actinomycetes; order Kitasatosporales; family Streptomycetaceae; genus Streptomyces; species Streptomyces sp. NPDC093260. The sequence goes on along the minus strand of NZ_JBFBEK010000038.1, from coordinate 40,228 downwards.
CGCGACGATCGGATCAGCCTGAGGCGAGGCCGGGTCGATGCCCGCGGTCAGGGCCCGGCCGGCCTGGTCACGGACGACTGCGGCGATGTCGCGGCGCGGGCCCATCATGTCGCTTCGGGCCTGCTCGGCTGCCTGGTCCTCGGCCATCCGCCGCACGACGGCGCGGAAATCCGGGTCCAGGGACATTTCGGCCAGCTCCACCCACGCCTGGACCTGCTCTGCCTCCGGGTTGTCGGGCAACTCGGGGGTCATCGAGCGCATGACCCCCGCGAATGCGGGGGCGGCGTAAAGACCGCCGAAGACGGCGTAGAGGAAGTCGTCGGTCAGACGTCTGCGTTCGTCCTCGGAAAGCTGGGCCAGCCGGTGCATGAGTTCCGTCTCCTCAGGTGTGGACCCGCGCTCGGCCACCGCCGTCAGCACCGCGCGCCGCAGGCGCAGGACGCGGATCTGCACTGCCAGTGCTTCGGCGTGCGCCGCGGCGACCTCAGGAAGCGAGAGCTCGCGGTCCACGACCTTGCGGATCGTGGGAAGGTCCAATCCCAGCTCGCGCAGGGTCCGCACGAGGTCCAGGCGTGCGACGACGTCGATGCTGTAGAGGCGGTAGCCGGCCGGGCTGCGGTCCGTCGGCGCCACGATTCCGCGATCGGAGTAGAACCGAATGGTCTTGACCGTGAGACCGGTCCGTCGAGCGAGTTCGCCGATCGAGTAGAGCGTGTCGCCGTCCATGTCCCCACCTTTGTGTCTCCCCCTACTGGAGACTCAAGTCCCTTCGCCTGCCAGCAGGCAACCACTCCTCATCCACAAGTCTTGACAATTCCTCCGTTCAGTCCGAGCTGTCTGAAGATGTACTTGATCGGGGGAGCACACTCCGGTGGCGCCTCCGGTCAACGTGGCAGAGCCATGCGGCATCACCCACCGGGCCCGTCACGGATCCGACGCTTCTTCTCGCTCAGGAGAGCAGGGTGTCTTCAACCTGCACCAGAGCGGACCGCGGCAGGTGCGGCGCGAGCACGGGCACCTCCTGGGACTCCTTGCCGGATCCGCGTAAGCGTCCGTCGCCTCCACAACGGGTCATCGAAGTCACGCTGGCCGTCTGGATACCGGCCGGGCCGGATGCCGTCGAGGCGGTTACCGCGGAGCGGCGATGAAGACGGGCGGACCGCGGGGCCTGTTGAGCGAGGCGACCGTGCATGGCTGAAAAAGCGATTTCCGATCGGATAGTGACTGGTAGAAAAGAGATGTAGCCGATTTCTTTTATGCCGCGTCCGGGCCGGGTGGTGCCTCCGCACCGGACGTACCCGCGGCGCGCCCGCCCCGGACGCCGTGCACCCCGTCCTCTGGCGCCGACCTCGCTCGTGGTCCGGTCGGCGCCTTGTTCGTACGTACGCGCCGCACCCGGCCGCTACGGGACGTCACCAACGGCTCGAGGCGGCTCGCACACCCGCGGTACCGCCGGGCCGCCTCGTTCCGACCGCCTCTGCGAGGACGGAGAGAGGGCCCTGACGCGCACATCGGCAGCCGGGCGTGACCGGCAGGGGTCCTGCGGGCCCCCTTGGGAGAAGCGGTGAAGGAGGGACCGTCGTGCCACGCCGTCATGGCCACAACGCCGCGCTCCGGGGCCTGTTGAGCGAGGCGGGCATGAGCGCTGCGGAACTGGCCAGAAACGTCAATCGCCTGGCGGCCGGCGAGGGTCTGACACTGCACTACGACCGCACCACCGTCGCTCACTGGCTCTCGGGATCACGTCCCCGTGATCCCGTCCCCCAACTCGTGGCCGAGGTACTGACCCGCGGCATCGGCCGGCTGGTCAGCGCCGCGGAGACCGGCCTGGCCGACGCCCCTTCACAGATATCCGGCGACGGATCGGACGAGTACCGCGCCGATCCCCTGCTGCGCCTGGTGACTTTGGCCAGGACGGACGTCGATCCGGTACGCCGTGTGCGGCTGGCGCGCTTGGTATTCCGCCAGCACGGTGTCCCGGACACGGACATCCGGGACATGCTCGAAACCCCCGGCCCCGCCTCGCTGCGAGCCGGGATCGGCGGCCCAGACGTGCAGCGGGTCCGGTTCGTGATGTCCCAGTTCGCCATCGGCTGGCCGCGCTACGGAGGCGGTCACGCCCGCGCGGCCCTGGCCTCCTACCTCGGCGACGACATGGGCCGCCTGCTGGCGCAGCCCGCGCCTTCGGCCGAGCGACGGGCGCTGCTGTCGGCTGCGGCCCAACTCGTCCATGTCCTGGGGGACATGTCGGCGGACGCCGGCCTTCAGGGGCTCGCCCAGCGGTACTACCTGATCGCCCTCGACATCGCCGCCGGAGCCGCGGACAGCCGGACACGCGCCATCACGCTGAGGACGATGAGCGTCCAGGCGGTCCGTCTGTCAGCACCGCGGCACGCGGCCGACCTCGCCGACGCGGCGGTCACCTCGGCCAGGGGGCAGTCCGGTGACCTTCAGGCGTTCGTCTTGGCGCAAAGGGCCTACGTGCGGGCCCTGGCAGGCGAACGCCGCAGCGCCTACCGGGACCTCGACGATGCCGAACGGCAGCTTGGCTCCTCCGTCGTTCACGACGACCCCTTCCTCCGGTACCCGCGAGCCGGCTTCGCCTACCGCAAGGGACACACCCTCCACCGGCTCGGAGACACGGAGCCCGCTCTGGACGCCCTGCGGTACGCGGCGGCCCGGCGTCCCCTCCATGAACACCGCACCAGGGCACTCGGTCAAGCGCGCCTGACACTGGTACTGCTGGGGCAGGGGCGGGTGGACGAGGCATGCGAGACGGGCCGGCTCTTCGGCGAGGAACACCGCTTCCTGCGTTCCCATCGCTCCTCTCTCATGCTGCGGGAGATACGGGCGCGGCTCACGCCGTACCGGCGGGTGCCCGAGGCGGCGGACCTGCTGCAGCGCCTCGCGGCGCTCGCCCGCACGACGCCCGGCCCCTGACTCCCCTCCGAAAAGGCCCGTCGCGGCAGCGCGGGGCGACGCGGAAAGACGCCTGTCCGATCCGTCACCGCGCGACGACGGGCCACGGGTGCGCCCGCGCCCGCAGGCCCGGCGTGTTCCCGAACACCGCGTGCGCGGCGGGCGGGTCCGGACGGCGCGGCCCCGGCAGAGCGCGCGGTTCGTGGCTTCTCCCCGCCGCCGTCGAACGAGGGAGCCGATAGGGCCGCATCGACGCGTCACCCGCTGAACCGGAGGCCACCGGACCGCGTCCGACGTCGCCCCGTCCGGCGTCGCCCCGTACGTCGGCGAGGGTTCGAGGCGGGTCAGGCGGGTCAGGCGGGCCCGTCGGAGCCGGTCCCCGCTCCGCCTTCCGCCCCCGACGCCGCCTGTCCCCCGTGTGGTTGCCCGGCCCGGCCGGTCTCGGACGGACCGGCGTGCGCGTGCCGGCGCGCCCGCTCGGTCGCGGCGGCGCGCAGGGCGAGGCCGGCGACGCGGTCGAAGAGCGGATCGTTCATGGGACCACCCTGTGACGCAGGACAGACGACCGCGCGGTGTGGGATGCCGTACGGGTGAGGGGGCCGCGCGGGGGCTGACGCGGGGCGCGCGTTCAACGCGTTCACGCTTCATCGGCACCGTGCGGGTGTGCGCCGCACGCCCCCGGGGAGTCGGTACAGGGTCCGAGGGAGCGCCGCCCGGCGCTCCGCCTGGGTGCCGGTGCCGATGGGGCGTGGGTGACATGTCGGCATGGCCTCTGCAGGGAAGCGGCGGTGCCCTTTCGCCCCCTCCCCGTCGGCGTGACGGAACGTCCGGAACGGAGTACCGGCCATGACCATGCAAGAACAGGTGAGCGGTGCGGGACATGCGGGAGCGAGGCCCGGCAGTGTGCACCGCGCCCGCCGGACGGCGGCCCGCGACGCGGTGTACGGACCGCCGCCGGGCTTCGGCGGGGCCGCGGACCGTCGCGGCTCGTCGGTCTCCGCTCGTGACCCGGACGGCCGGCGTCGTGCCTGACGCGACCCAGCCCGTCACGACTGTCGTCTCCCGATCCGAGGAGTCCCCTCCATGCCTGCCACCGAGTTCATCGACACCGTGGGAATCAACCTCCCCGAGCACCTGAGTGCCAACGAGTTCCTTTCCCTCGCCCGTGAGGGGATGATCGAGGAGAAGCACCTGCGGAACTTCGCCCTCGCCGAGTTCCAGTCCCAGGAGGCCGAGTTCACGGCGTACGGCCTGTTGCTGGCCCGCTACCCGCACGAGGTGCCCGGCGGGTTCTTCTCCTTCGTCGCGCACGAGCTGATGCGGGCCCGGCACCGGATGGTGACCGGTCTCGCGCCCGCGCTGCGCCTCTCGCCCGACGAGATGCGCCGTGCTCCCCGACTGGAACCGGTGCGGCGCTTCACCGAGTTCATCTCCTGGGTCGCTCTGCACGCCGGAGCGGCGGAAGCCGCTCTCGTGGCACGCACCGACTTCACCCTGTGGTGCAACACCTGTGCCGTTCTGGCCGACGTCCTGAGCGAGGCGAAGCAGGTTCCCGAGGCCGCGATCGAGTACATCGGCGCCTACCGCGAGAACCCTCCGGAGGTGGCGGACGGCGTCCTGGAGGTCATCGAGTACGGCAGGGCGCGCGACGAACCCGAAGAGTGCATCACGCGCAGTGCGGTGCGGATGGAACCGGCGCTGCGGTCCTGGTGGCGGGCGGTCGCCACGGCCGGATGAGGGCCTCGGGAACGAGCACGGTCGGACGGGGTCACGTACGGGAGGAAGTGGATATGGGCCGCGAGATCGGACGAGTGGCATTCACGGAAGAGGAGTACGCACGGTTCCGCATCCGCCTGGCGGACTGCCTCACCGCGCTGGAGAAGCTGGTGGTCCGGCCCGGGTTCGGACAGGTGCCGAGCACGTTGGGCGCCGAACTGGAGCTGTCGCTCGCCGGGCCGGACGGCCGTCCCGTTCCGGTGAACGCGGCCGTACGCGAGGGACTGGGTGACGACGGTCTCGCCCTGGAAGTGACCCGATTCAACCTCGAGGCCAACCTGGAGCCGGTTCCTCTGCGGGGGCGTCCGTTCACGGAGCTGGCCGCTCAGGCATCCCGGGCGCTGGCGCGGATCACCGCCTGGTCGCTGCCGCGCCACGGCGCCCGGGCGGTACCGATCGGGACGCTGCCCACGCTGACACCGGCCGACCTGACGGCACGGGCGCTGACCGACCTGCCGCGCTACCACGCGCTGGAACGCGCCTGGGCCCGGCGGCGTCCCGCGCCGTTCCCGCTGTGCGTGGGGGACGGCGAGCAGGGACTGCTGCGGGCCGAGTCCGTGGCGGTCCAGGGCGCGGCCTGTTCCTGGCAGGTGCACCTGACCGTGGCCCCGGACCTCTTCTGCCCCACGTACAACGCCGCCCAGCTCGCCACCGGACCGGCTCTGGCCGCCGCGGGCAATTCGCCCTTCCCGCTGGGCCGGCGCGGCTGGCAGGAAGCCCGTATCGCGGTGTACGAACAGGGCTTCGGGGAGCGTGGCGCGAGCTGCCGCGGGGCTTCACGGCCGCGGGTCGGTTTCGGGCACGCCTGGCTGCGGGGTGGTCCGCTCGCGGCGTTCGAGGAAGCCGTGCGCGGCTACGACGTCCTGCTTCCGGCGGTTCCCCCGGCCGAGGACGAAGGCGTCTCGCCGGACGGCTGCCCCTCGCTGGAGGAACTGCGCCTGCACGTGAGCACCGTGTGGCCGTGGAACCGGCCGGTGTACGACCCGCTCGGACACCTGCGGATCGAATTCAGGGCACTCCCCTCCGGGCCGACCCCGCTCGACATGGCGGCGAACACGGCGTTCCTGGTCGGTCTCACCCTCTCCCTGGCCGCCGAGGGCCGCGATGTGGCCGGAGAGCTTCCCTTCTCCCACGCCAGGGAGAACTTCTACCGGGCTGCGCGTGACGGTCTGCGGGCGAGCCTGTGGTGGCCCTCACCCGGCTCGGCGCCCCGGAGACACGAGGCGGGTGCCCTGGTGGAAGAGCTGCTGCCGCAGGCACGGGACGGACTGGTCATCGCCGGGGTGGACGCCGCCGAGGCGGATGCCCTGCTGGACCTGCTGGACCGCCGGACGGCGTCGGGGCGTACCGGGGCGTGGTGGCAGCAGCGGACACTGGAGGCACTGAGCCGACGGGAGCAGTGCTCCCCGGAGACCGACCGGGAGACGGCCGGGCTCACCGCCACGGCACCGGAACGAGACGTGATCCCGCCCGCACCGGAAGGCGCCACCGCGATACGGACGGCCGGTCAGGCCGGGCGGACCGGTGACAGGGGCGCACGCGTCACCGGTGCGGGCCGGCCCGACCCGCTCCTCGAGGAGCTGACGGTGCGCTACGCCCGGCTCGCCGAGGCAGCCCGCCCCGTGCACACCTGGAACCTTCCCGCCCTTCCCCGACGGAGTCAGCGATGAGCCCCGGCACACCCCCGCCCGCCAGCGACTTGCAGGTCGACTTCCCCTTCGACTACGCCGCGCACGTCGGTGGCGGCCGTCGCATGGGACGGCTGCCCGAGGGGGCCGCGGGCGCACGCGTCGCCGTGATCGGAGCGGGCGGCAGCGGACTGGCGGCCGCCTACGAGCTGCTGCGAGCGGGCTGCCGGCCCGTCGTGTACGAGGCCGAACGGAGCCAGGACGGGCCGGGGGGCCGGCGCCTGGGCGGCCGCATGTACAGCCGGCGACTCGACGAGGCGGACAGCGCCGTCGTGGAACTGGGCTGCCTGCGGTTCCCCGAATCGGCACGGTTGCTGCGCCAGTACGGTCACACGTTCGGCGTACGGCTGGAGCCCTTCCGTGACAACTACGCGGCTCCCACGCCGTTGACCGTGCTCGACGTCGACGGCCGGCAGTACCCGACGAAGAGCCTGGAGGACCTGTACAGCCTCAACGAGGAGTTCCGCGAGGCGCACACACGCTGGCAGCGGGCGCTTGCCCGCATCGGTTTCCTCCAGATCCAGCGGGACGTCGCCGCCCGTGACCTCGGCGCGGTGCGCCGCCGCTGGCGCACGGTGCTGACCAGGTTCGAGATGTGGTCCTTCTACCGCTTCCTGCGCGACCCGGAAGGCGCGGGCCTGAACCATGACCAGGCACGGTTGCTGGGCACCGCCGGGATAGGACCCGCGGTCTGGGACGCCTTCTTCGAGCTCAGCGTGATCGAGATCCTGCGCCTGCTGCTGAGCACCGAAGGAAGCGGACTGCTCTACGCGCCGGACGGCGTCAGCCGCCTGGCCGAGGGCTTCTGGGCACACCGCACCACCGGCCCCGACGGGCGTACCCACAGTCTGGAGGCCGCCAACGAGGGTGCGTTGCGTCCTGCGGTGCGCGCCATCGACGTCGAACCGGACGCCGCTCGCGGAGTCGTGGTGCGCAGCGAGGACGGGCGCAGCGAACGGTACGCGGCCGCCGTGTTCACCCCCCAGTTGCGTCTGCTGGAGACCGGCGTGGAGGTGCGTTCCACCGCCGCTCACACCCCCGCGCTCGGCCCGCGCCTGTGGCGGGCCATCCGCCGGCTGCACTACTGGCAGTCCTCCAAGACCGCGCTCGTGGTGGACAGTCCCTTCTGGGAGGGCACGTCCATGGACGGGGTCACCCTCACCGACCGGCTGCCGAGGGCCGCCTACACCGTGGACTACGGCCCACCGCGCGGACCCGGGGGCCGGCGCGGTGTGGTGGACCTCAGCTTCACCTGGGCGCAGGACGCCATGAAGGTGGCGCCCTCCGCCCCGGAGGAACGTCTCGCCCTCTTCGTCCGCGATCTCGCCGCCATCCACCCCGAGGTGGCCGACGAGCTGCGCGCCCACACCGACACGGCGGCGACGGTGACGGTGTCGTGGGAGAACAAGCGCAACTTCCGCGGTCTGAGCCGCTTCTCGTGTCCGGGCGACCACCCCTACCAACGTGATCTGTTCGCCCACTTCATGAAGGACTTCAACGGCACGGCGGCCGTACCGGGAGAACCGCCGAACGCCCTCTTCCTGGCCGGTGACGACACCTCGTGGTCCCCGGGCTGGCTCGACCACGCGCTCGCCTCCGGCCTGAACGCCGCCTGGGGAGTCCTGCGGCAACTCGGCGCCCGGCCGGAACCGGGCAACCCCGGCCCCGGCGACCTGTGGGACGACCCCCGGTACACACCGCTCACCGTTTCCTGACCAAGGACACCGCCAGGCCCTCGAGGCGCCCTGCCCACAGTGGCCGGTCCCCGCCCGCCCGACCCGCCCCCGCACCGCCGTCCCGGAGGTATCCATGCACGCACCCCCCGTCAGAGACCTGCTGCTGCGGCCCGACCGCGTGTGGGACGCGGTCGCGGACACACCGGTGGACGGCCTGTCCGTCCTCGTACGCGACGGCCGGATCGCCGAGATCGGACACGCCCTCCCGGCCGGCCCGGAGACGGACGTCGTCGAGATGCCCGGCTGCACCCTCCTGCCAGGGTTCATCGACTGCCACGTCCATCTCCTGGACGAAGCCGCGGAGACGGCACCCGCCGCCTACCAGACCCTCACCGCGGTGCCCGTCCTGCGCGCACTCCTGCACCGCGGCTTCACCACCGTGCGGGACCTGGGCAGCGCCCACCTGCCCCTGAACGTGTCCTTGCGCCAGGCGGTCGAGGACGGCCTCGTCGAGGGACCTCGCATTCTGGCGGCGCCCAACATCCTGTCGCCCCGCGGAGGCCACGGGGACAAACAGCCCGACCTCGCGCTGCGGTACGGGCACCAGATCGGCACGCTGGCCGAAGGCGTCGAAGGGCTGCGCCGCGCGGTGCGCGAGCAGTCCCGGGCCGGCGCCGACTGGATCAAGTTCGCGGGCGGTGGCGGTTTCTCCTCACCCGTGGACAGCCCCACCAGCACCGCGTACTCGAGCACGGAGATGCACGCCATCGTCTCCACCGCCGGCGATCTGGGACTTCCCTGCGCGGCGCACCTCTTCACCGACCGTGCCATCCTGCGCGCCGTCGAGGCCGGAGTGCGCAGTGTGGAACACGGCTGCTTCGCCACCGCGCCGACCTACCGGGTGATGGAGGAGGCCGGTGTGTTCCTGGTGCCGACCCAGTACGCCCAGACGTACTTCCTCGACCGGCTGGACGACGACGACTTCTGGGACGGCTCCACGGCTACCGTCCGCGCCAACTACCGGGCACACGCCGAGGCACTGCGCGAAGGACTGCTGCGTCCCGCCCGGACGAACGTGAAGACGGCCTTCGGCACCGACGCCGGGATGTTCCCCCACGCGGAGAACTGGCGCGAGTTCCCCACCATGCTCGCCCACGGATACACCGCCCTGCGTGCCCTGAGGGCGGCCACCTGCGTCGCCGCGGACCTTCTCGACCGCCCCGACCTGGGCACGATCACCCCCGGCGCCACGGCCGACGTCGTCGCTCTCGAAGGCGACCCGTTCCAGGACATCACCGCCACCGGCCGCAGCCGGTACGTCTTCCAGCGGGGCCGGATGGTCACCGGACCGTCCGGCCCGGTCCCGGTGGCTCCGCGCCCGGTGGCGCCTCGCCCCTCATCCCACCGATCGAACACGGGAGATCACATGAAGGCCGAACAACTCATCGAAGCGATGAAACCGGACGTCGAACGGTTCGTCAGCGGAAACCGGCTCGTCGAACTCGCCCGCACCGGAGAGATAGAAACCGAACACTTCAAGCGCATCGTGCTCGCCGAGTACCAGTGCCAGGAAGCCGAACTCTCCACGTACGCGCTGCTGGTGTCCCGGCACCGCCACGAGATCCCGGCCACCCTGTTCTCCTTCGCCCTGCACACCATCGCCACCGCTCGCGGTCTGCTGCGCGAAGCCGCCTCGTCCGTCGGTCTCACCGGTGGCGACATCCCGCCGGTACCGGTCAACCAGGGTCTCTTCCGGGTCGTGCGCGACCTCACCTGGATGGGCACCCAGGCAGGCCCCGCCGAAGCCGCCCTCTATCTCCACACGGACCTCTCCACCTGGTGCACCCTCTTCTCCGGCCTCGTCTCCGCCGCACGCCGGCTGCCGGACGTCCCCCGTCCCGTCCTCACCTACATGGAGAGCTGGGGCGACCGGCCGCCGCCCGAGGTCGCCGAGGGAACTCTCCGGGTGCTCGAGTACGGCCTCGATCGGGGAGAGGAACCGGACCGCGTCCTCCACACCGCCCGGCAGCTGGGGGTGCTTGTCGAACCGTACTGGTCCTACGTCGCCGGGGGTTGAAGGGAGGGGGCACCGCCGCGGGGACGGCCTCCGACGTCCCCCGTGACGCTTCCGGTGCCGTCCACGCTGCCCGTCGGTGCCGCCGTCCGGCGCCACGACCCCGGACGGCGGGATTTCACCAGCGACAACTGCTCAGGTGCCCACCCGGAGATCCTCTCCGCGCTCCACGTGGCCAACGGCGGCCATCAGCAGGCCTACGGCACGGACCGCTACACCGCTCACCTGGAGGACACCTTCCGCCGTCACTTCGGGCCCGACGCACAGGTGTTCGCCGTCTTCAACGGAACCGGAGCCAACATCATCGCGCTCCAGGCCGTCACCAGCCGCTGGGGAGCGGTGATCTGCGCCGAGCAGGCCCACCTGAACGAGGACGAGGGGGGTGGTCCGGAGCACATGGCGGGGCTGAAGTTGCTCGGCGTGCCCGCCGTGGACGGCAAACTGAGCCCGGAAGTGATCGACAGGACGGTGGCGGAGGCGAACGACGTGCACTCCGCCCCGCCCCGGACCCTTTCCTTGGCCCAGGCCACGGAACTGGGTACCTGCTACACCCTCGCGGAGATCCGTGACCTGACCGCCCGTGCGCACGCCCATGGCCTCGCCGTGCACATGGACGGCGCGCGCCTCGCGAACGCGGCGGTGTCCCTGGGAGTCCCCCTGTCCGCCTGCACGACGGACGCGGGGGTCGACATCCTGTCCTTCGGCGGCACGAAGAACGGACTGCTGTTCGGGGAATGCGTGGTGGCCCTGGACCCGTCCCGGGTGTCGGGCATGCCGTATCTGCGCAAACGCTCCGCGCAGCTCGCCTCCAAAATGCGTTTCCTCTCCGTCCAGTTCGAGGCGCTCCTCGACGGGGACCTGTGGGAGCGGAACGCGAGGCGCGCGAACGCGATGGCCACCCGGCTGGAAATCCACCTGTCCCGTGTGGAGGGAGTGGCGGTCAGCCGTCCGGTCGAGTCCAACGCGGTGTTCGCGACGCTGCATCAGGCGGCCCGCGCCCGTCTTGCGGACCGCTACACGCTCTACCTCAATGACGAAAGCCGCGGCGAGGTACGGCTGATGTGCTCCTACGACACCACGGAGGAGGACGTCGACGACTTCGCCGCCGCTGCCGAGGCGGCGATCAGGCGGGCCTGAGGCGCAGCCGCCGCCGGTCACGTGCGCCGTGTCGCCGAGTCGTGTCACACGGCCCCGGCCTGCCGGGACGTGCGCGAACAGCCCGCGCACCGGACCCGGCTCACGCGCCCACGACCTGACATCACCGACGTCCTCACCCACAACCGCACCAGCGGCCGGCCGCCCCCCTTCCGCTCACGGTCGCTGTGGCGAAGGCGTTACATCGCCGTGACGCCCACAGCGAAGTGAATCGGCAGGCTTCGTGGTGTCAGGAGTTCGGGGCGGCGGCCCCACGTACGACAGCGAGACACGGAGAGCCGACCATGGGTAAGTCCACCAAGTTCGTGATGGCAGTTGCCGGCGTTGCACTGGCAGGAATCGCCGCTACGGGTGTCGCGCAGGCATCCACCACCGCGCTCTCGGCCAACTCCGGCGCGCCGTCCTCGTGCCGCCCCGCCAACCTCAGGACGAAGATCACGCCGGACACCGCCAGCTCCGGGCACCGTCACTACCGCGTCACGCTGACCGCCGCCCCGAAGACCAGCGCCTGCCAGCTGGCCGGCTCCCCTCGCGACGTGAAGTTCTACAACAACGGCTCGCTCAAGGGCATCACCGCGAAGTCCTACGGCCCGCAGAACACTAAAGTGACCTTCGGTCCCGGCCACCCCGTCCACTTCGACATCCAGGTACCCAACGCGTCCAAGGGCGCGACCGCCAACCGGGTCGTCTTCACCCTCAAGACCCCCGGCGGCGGGATCATCCCGGGCAACCAGGAGGCCGACGGCAAGCTGTCCGTCGACTTCGGCACCCAGATCGGCCCCGTACAGCCCGGCGCCTGACCGACACCACAAGCAAGGACCGACCGCGTGCGGCCCGCCACCGTCGGTGACGCTGATGGTCAGTTCCGCCCCGCCGGATGTCATCCGGCGGGGCGGAGTGCTGCGAGGGGGCTGGTCCGGGTGGGGGGCTCTGCTTTGGCCGGTGAGGTGGGCGTCGATGCGGGCTGGGTTGGTGGCAGCGCCGGTGAGCTAGTTCTGGAGACTGGTCCTGGTCAGGCCGCGATAGCCGGATCTGCACAGGCCGCAGCGCAGGACGCCTTGGGAGATGGTCCCTCGATGCCGGCACGGATCCGGTAGCTGCCCCCCGCATCATGCAGCATGCCGCTCGCCGGAGAGTTCCCGGTGAGCGGCATGCTGACACGGTAGATGTTTCAGTTGGTGCAGGTGTCCAGCATCGACGACGCGGCGCTCGCGCGCGGACCTGCTCATGCTGGAGGTGATGGCTCTGGCCAGCCGTGTTTTGGTGGCGAGGCCCCTCTCGTCGGGGATCTTCGCTGTGTGGCAGCGGAAGTTACAGGAGAAGGGGGCCATACTCCATGCGTCAAATTAGTATACGCGTTCGATTTTCTGGGCAGGTCGGCACGCAGGAGCCGCGGCGGCGGCCGCCCCAGCATCGTCAGGCTGGGAGACGAAGGTGGTCACACAGACGGGCTGCCCGGTCCTGTCGCTCCCCCACCCACCTCCGTTCTACTGGCGGTAGAGTGGGTGTATGGGAGAGAAGGACACCAGCATCAAGACGACGCGAGACGTCCGCGACCGCCTTAGGGTCTTGGCCAGCGAACGCGGTACCACCATGAACGACCTTCTGGCGGAGCTGGTGGCGCGCGAGCTGACTGAGGAGGAAAAGGAGCAGCGCGCGCAGCAGGCCTTGGAGGAGATCCGGCGGACGACCGGGGTGACCGTTTCTGACAGCGCGCGGACTCGAGCTCGTGCCTTCCTGCAGAGCCTCGGACAGGAGCACCACGCCGCGTGATCCGGGTCCTGCTCGACCACACCTGTATCAAGGCGCTCGCCGAAGGCGACGAATTCCTCAATGGCCTGTACGTGGAGGCCAGCTACGGATACGCCGAGATCGTGATTCCCGCCCTGTCCGCCGCGGTCGCCGAGCGTGAACGACCGGGCGCCGGTCAGCACATCCTGCAGCGCCGCTTCACCACGGCAGTCGACTTCACCGCGGCCCACGCCCTGGTAGCCGGCACCTGGCGCCAGGCGGACTGGCGAGTGCTGCATCCCGCATCTGCGGTGATCGTCGCACAACAGGCAGGACAGGACGCCACCCTGCTGTCCTTGGACACCGACCTGTACGCGGGCACCGGCGTCAGCCCGCTCAATCCCATGAGCCCCTGACCAGGCTGCTGCTAGCCGACCGTGCGCATGCCGAGGGCAATCCACTCCGCGCGAGGCGCTTCAAAGACGCGGTCCTCGTCCGCGGTGAGAGGGTCCACTCCGCGGGCAGAGGCTTACTGATCGTTTCAGAATGCCGTCCGGTATCGCCGGAGGCAGATGATGCTGCAATACCAGTGGCGTCGGTAACCTGCCCGCCCCGCGGTCGTCACGCGAACGAGGTCATCGGCGGGTCGGGAAGCCGTGGTGGCGGGCAGTGGCCGTGACGGCCAGGGCGAGGGTTAGCAGTGTCAGAGCCGACCAGGGCAGCGAGCGCGGGCCGGTGTGGTCGAGGAGGGGACCGCCGGCAAATGCGGCGGCGATGCCAAGGTTCCAGCAGGTGGCCAGGAGGGACTGGGCAAGATCGGCGGCCGTGCCCGCGGCGTCGGCGACGGCGGTCTGCAGCAAGGTGGCGGCGCCGCCGAAGCCGAAGCCCCAGACCGTGGCGGCGCCGTAGAGGGGCCAGGACGCGGAGGTGAGCAGGGCGGCGGCGAGGACGGTGCTGGCGAATGAGAGGAGCCCGCAGGCGGCGAGGGTCAGGGTGCGCAGGTGCCGGTCGATCAGCGCCCCGGTGCCGAGGACGCTGACCAGCGAGGACAGGCCGAGGACCAGCAGCACGGTGTCGGTCCGCCCTGCGAGGTTCAGCGGTTCGAGCAGTGCGGCGACGTAGGTGTATAGCAGGTTGCGGGCGAGGACGAAGGCCGCGGTGACGCCCAGGACGGCTGCCACGCCGGGGATCCGCAGCACCTTCCGCAGTGGCAGCCGGTCGTGCTCGTCACGGCCGGGAACGGCCGGGGCGCTGACGGCGATCCAGCCGACCAGGGCCAGCGCGATCACGTTCATCAGCCCGAAGGCGACCCGCCACCCGGCAGCACCGGCGAGCAGGGTGCCGGCCGGCACCCTCACCGAGAGGGCGACGGTCGAGCCGCTCATCGGCACCGCCATCGCCCGTCCGCGCTGCTCCGGCGCCACGATGCTGCGAGCGTACCCGGCCAGGAGAGCCCAGAGCAGCCCGGCGACCAGGCCCGCCGCGAAGCGCGCGGCCATGGGGCGGGGACCTTCACGGTGTTGCGATCTTCGCCTCGATGGTGTCCGCGAAGACGAACGCGAGTGGCGCCAGGCCCTCCCGGCCGCGGTTGACGCCGCCCTCGGTGTCGTCGGGCTCGGACCAGCGGCATGGCTACCTGGCTTGAGCAGGCGTCAGCCGCGGCGCCATCCGCACGGCCGTCGCCGGCGGGGCCAGGGCCAGATCACGGAGGGTACGCACACCCACCGTATTCGAGCGTCACGCACTGCCATGAGGTGGCGGCCTTTACGCGTACCTCGGTCTTCGTGACGTCGGCCCGGCCGCGGCGGTCCCAGCCGTCAATGCGGCCCAGGGTGGTGCCGGAGCAGCTGGAGCGCACGAGCGCTTGCGCCGAACGGGTGACATCTCGCTCTGCGGATGCACGTTCGGGTGCCTGAGTTGATCCTCGATGGTGCGCTTGCCGGCCTGGGCTTCCCGACCGAGGCCCCGGCGATGGTGGGCGCGCTGGACCGGAAAGGAGCTGCTCATGACGAGTCGCATCGCACGCAACCTCGCCGCCGGGCTCACGGCGGCGATGCTGGTCACGGGCGCAGGGGCCGTAGCGACAGGTACCGCATCCGCGGCGCCGTCGCCCACGACGGCACGCCACGCCGCGCCGACCGTCGACAAGAAGTGCCACACGGTCAAGGGCCACTACCGGACGGTCACCGCTCACGGCAAGACCAAGCGGGTCTGGGTCAAGCCCCACCAGGTCTGCACCAAGAAGTAGCCGCTCGAGTTGCTGCCGGAGGCACGCCCGCCGACCCAGCGGGTCGGCGGGCGGACGCCACGGCACCGCGCCCCCTCCTGCCCCACTGCCTGGACGCATACCTGACCGGGGTGGGCGAATCGCCGGCGCAAACGTACCGGCGGCCCAGGGGGGGCGGCCGACTCGCCCCAGACCTGCGCTGCCCGGACACGTGGGAGGAGTTGGGCGCGTGTGCCGCGGGGTCCGCGTGCCCGCGACCGTCCCTTGGCGACCGGACGACCGGCCAGTTGTATTGGCCCGCAGGGTTGTTCACACGGTTGATCGGTGGCTGGCCTCCGAATGCGGTGTGGCAGCGGTGGTGGTTGCAGGTGTGCAGGAAGTCTGCCAGGTCGTCGGTGCGTTCGGTGTTGCTGGAGGGGGACTCGCTTGCGGAGGAGCGCGAAGCCAGCGAGGCCGAACTTCTGACGTTTGAGCACCTTGATCCGGCACTCAACGTTTCCGCTTCACGGAGAGTGAGCCAGAGACTCACTTCGGGAGGCGCCAAAGAATCGAACGGTCCGCGACCTACGGTCTACAGGACAACTGCTCAGTCCCACCATTCGTTGCCGGGGTGCCAGCGCCGCACCCGCTCCTCGAAGCCCCATGCCTGGTCGCCAGGCACCAAGGTGGCGCCGACGTAGGCGATCATCCACACCTCGCCGCGACGGAGGCTGCTGGTCAGCAGGAGCAAAATCGATTGCCCGTGGAGGCCGGCGTGAAGATGGAGCGCATCGTAGGCAAGGCCGCCGGCTGACGACCCGCGCCGCGCGCCCCGCCCCACCGGCCCTCCAGGCGGCCCGTGCGCGGCGGGGCCGTTCGGCGCACTCGGTGCGGCCCGGCCGGGGGCGGCGTGGCGGCCGGAGCCCTCGAAGGCGGTGACCGCTCCCGTCCCGGGGCCCGGGCGAAAGGCCGGCACAGAGGCTTCGGGCCGGCCCGGCCCGCGCGCCTGCGCCGCTGGGGCCGGTCCGCGGACCTTTGCCCCCATGGCCCGCTCACCGTCCGGGTCATTTCGCCGGCAACGTGACAACTCGCAGGAAATCGCCAGTTGACCTGCCGCACGACTTCGGCCGACTGCCGCTCGGCGAGTGGCGGCGTGATGGCCGGCGAAGGCAGGCTGTGCCCATGGTGACGATCTCCATACAGGCGAACCTGACAGACGCGAAGTCTTGGACCTGTCGGGTTCCAAAAGCCCTGCACACGTGCTGACTTGCGTGTTCGCCAGCTATCGTGACCTTCGTCAGGCCACATTGCGGTACTCGTGGATGAGCCCGCCGAGGATGTCGTGGCGCTTGATCCGCTGCGTGGGGAACGGGATGACGTCGGGATCGTCGGCAGGGGCACGAAGTTGCAGCGCGCGGTGCGGCCGTCCGCAGTTGTAGTGGCGAGCGTACTGGGCGAGCACATGCCGCAGGTGCTGCTCGTTGTAGATCAGCAGCCGGTCAGTGCATTCGGCTCGTACGGTGCGTATGAACCTCTCCGCGTGGGCGTTCATCCGAGGGGTCTGCGGCGCACTCTTCAAGATCTCGATGCCGTCGGCGGTGAAGACGGCGTCGAAGGCCTGGGTGTAGCGGCTGTCGCGGTCGCGCAGCAGGTAGCGGAAGCCGGAGGCCCGGTCGCCGGCCAGGAGGTTTCTCGCGAGCTGGGTGGCCCAGGCCGCGGTGGGGTGAACCGTGACGCCGAGGATGTACACGGCACGCGTGCCGACCTCCATGACCGCGAACACGTACAGCCGTCTCAAGGTCACGGTGTCGACGTGAAAGAAGTCCGCAGCCAGGAGCCCAGAGGCTGGGACGCGGAGGAACTCGCGCCACGTGGGTCCCGCGCCGGGGCCACGTCGGAGTGCGGGACCGAGGCCGGCGCTGCGGAGGGTACGCCGGATGGTTGAGGCGCCCTACTCGGCGGCCGAGGCGCCGCAGCTCGCCCTGGATGCGGGTCGAGCCCCACGTGGGGTTCTCGTGGGCCAGACGCAGGATCAGGGCGGTGAGCTCCTCAGGGATCGGCGGTCGGCCGGTGCGCGCGGGATTCTGCTTCCACTTCCAGCGCAGCAGACGTCGGTGCCAGGCCAGAAGGGTGCCGGGGGGTGACCAGGCGGTGCCGGCGCAGCCTGCCTGGTAGGCGTCGGGCGAGAGCTGCGAGCACGGCGCGGTCCGGCCAGGCGAGGCGCGGCCGGGCGCCGAGCTGTCGGCGCAGCACCGCGACCTCGTGGCGCAGCGCAAGCAGCTCGACGTTCTTGGACCCCTCCGATCACGACAACAGCAGGAACAGCCCGAGAAGCTTCAGGAAGACCAGGTACAGCACGCGCAGCGCCATGCCACCCGAGCCTGCCATGATCGACCGGGACTGCAAAATACCTGTCCAAAAGCTATGCGCTACTTCTGGCACCCCACAGGCTCACCAACCGAGTCCCGCCCGGGCCAGCCGGTCCAGAGCTTCGTCGAGTACGGTCGCCGGCTGTCCGAGGAAGAGGCGCACGTACGCCTCCGCCGAGTCGCCCGGCCGGCCCGGGAGTCCGTACGAGCTGGTCATGCTGCCCGCCCCAGGCAGGACCCCGGCCGTCAGGCACAGTCGCCGATAGTGGGCCTCCGAGCCGTCCCGCGCGAACCGTGGCGGCACCCGGAACCGCAGATAGGCGGTGCATGTTCCCGGGTGCACAGCGTCCGCAGGGAAGCCGAGACCGTGCCGCAGGCGCTGGGCGACCTGCCGCCGGGCCACGGTGTACGCACACCTTAGGCGGTTCACGAACGCCTCGGGTTCGTCGGTCCGCAGCCAGGCGGCCATCGCCGCCTGCAGGGGCAGCGCGCACCCGTAGGAACGCTCCTGCATGACCCGGGCCAGACCCGCCAGGGTCGCCGGTGGGGCGGTGAGGGCCCCGATCCCCCAGCCGTTGCAGTGGAACTGCTTGCCGAGGGTCCTGGTGGCCAGCCACGGGATCGCGCCCCGCCGCGTCTCCTCCAGGAGGATGCGCAGGGCGTTGGTGGGCGGCTCGCCGGGAGCGTGGACCGCGTAGTACGCGTCGTCGAGCAGGACCGCCGCGCGGTGTGTGACGGCCGCCCCGGCGATGCTCCTGACCGTGCCGGCCGCCCAGTCGGTGCCGGTGGGGTTGTGCTGTGGATTGAGGACGAGCAGGGAACCGCGTCCCGCGCGGTCCAGCAGCGACCAAATCTCCGCGGCGTCGGGCTGCCAGCCCCGGGCGGGACGCAGGTGGTACGGGAACAGTCGGTAGCCGAGCGGGGCGAGTACGCCTCCGTAGTCCCAGCCCGGTGCGGGGACGAGCGCCGCAGGTGCCGGCTCCGGTGCCCGGCCGTCGCCGAGCAGCAGTCGGCCGAAGTCCGCCATGGCGGCCCGCGTGCCGCTCTGGCTGACGGCCACGTCGTACCTGCCGTCGTCGGCCGCCGGCAGGTGGTGGGTCCGGGTGACGTAGGCCCGCAGGACCTCCCGCAGGGCCGGCAGTCCGTACGGGGACAGGGTGTAGCCGTGTGCGTGGGCGGGCAGGGTGCGGGCCAGCGCGGCCGCCAGTCCGGGGGCGATGCCGTTCCATGTCTCGCCCAGGCTCAGGTAGAGGAGGTCGCGGACATCTCCTCCGTGCGCCTGGTACCGGCGTATGAGACGTGCGTCCTCGTGGTCGTTGGGGAGTGTGCCGCTGTCCAGGACGGACTGTGTGGGTTCCATGGGCTATCCCGTGGCCGTCGGTGGACGCCGAGCACAGGCCCGGGTCAGGGCGGTGAGTTTAGGGGGCGTCAGCGTGATGCCGAACTCTTCGAGGACTTCAGGAAGTTGGTCCGGGGTGATCCGGTCGGTGCGCTGCTGCGACGACGTGGCACGGGTGAGTGTGTCGCCCCGCAGCTGGAGCCGGCTGCCGGTGGTCAGTCGTTGCAGGAGCGGCGCTTTGCGGAGCATGGACCTGGGGTGGGTGCTGAGGAAGTGGTGGGCGACGGTGAAGTCCATGGGGTGCCGGGGCTCGTGTGTGAACGCGTACAGCGGCGTCCATCCGCCGGACGTCCGGATGTCGACGCTCCACTGGAAGTGGTCGTGGGCGACGACCCGGAACCGCCGGCCGTACTGCGTCGCCTCTGCTCCATGCCGGGCCGGCAGCGGGTCTAGGTAGCCGCCGGAGCCGAACCCGACGTCACAGAGCCACTCCTCGCCCCCGATCCGCGCCTTGAGCAGCATGTGGGTGCGGGGCCGAGGACCGACGCCGCCGAGCAGGACGCGCGCCGCGAGCCGCTCGACGGGCACTCCGAGGCACTCCAGGGCGAGGCCGAACAGCAGGTTGTGTTCGTGGCAGCAGCCACCGCGACGGTGACGGCACATCTTGTCCACGATGGCCTCGGGTTCGAGACCGACCGGCGTGCCGAGTACGAGGTCGATGTTGTCGAAGGGGATGCTGGCCAGATGGGCACGGTGCAGCTCGCACACGTCGTCGAACGCAGGGCTTCTCCTCCCGGGTTCGCCGGTCCGCGCGAGGCGGCGCAGGTCCACGCGGCACAGATAGGCGTCGAGATCGAGGCGTTCGGCGCCCCAGTCGGACGCGGGGGCGAAGCCCGGGTGACCGAAGTGTGTCATGGGATCTCCGGGGCTGCGAGACGGACGGCGGCCAGGTGCCGCTCGCACCGGCGGCCGAGGTCGAGCAGGTGCCGGTCGTGGTGGCGTGGTGCGTCCAGCAGCAGTCCGACGGGGAGCCCGGCGCCCGTGCGCCCGGCGGGCAGGGTCAGCGACGGCCACCCCCAGACCGATGCGGGAGCGGTGTTGCGGATGTAGGTGGTGAAGGTCTCCACCTGCCGGCTGCCGACCCTCACCCACGAGCCGGTCCCGAGCGGTGGCGCCGACGTGACCGTGGTGGGGGACAGGAACGCCGCGGCTCCGCTGCGCCGGAGTGCCCGCCGGGCGGCCTGGGCGGTCCTGCGGGCCACCTCACGTGCGGCACGCCGCCGGCCGGGGTCGATGACCGGGCCGTGAAGCAGCGGGGTCAGGACGGCCCGGACGTCCGGTGAGGCGATGGACTGGAGCACCGTCTCGCACGTCAGCGGGGAGCCGTGGCCGCGCAGGTAGTCCTCCAGCGCCGTCCGTGTCTCAGCCAGCGGCACGGCGAGCGCCGCGCCCAGCAGTTCGGCCGGGTCGTACAGCGGTTCCGGCAGATCCCGCAGCGTCCACCCCGCCGCCCGCAGCACGTCGCACGCCGCCTCCGCCGCACGCGCTACCTCCGGGTCGAGGTCCGTCCAGGCCGTCGCGCGGGGCATCGCGAGCACCGGAGGTGCCGGGAACGGCGGTGGCGTGACAGGCACGAGGGCGCCGCAGAGCACCGCGTCGAACAGGCGCAGGTCGTCGACGCCGCGGGCGATGACCCCGACCGTGTCCCGGGTGGGGGACACCGGGACGACCCCTCTGCCCGGGTAGCGGCCCGTGCTGGGGCGGAAGCCGGCGACACCGCAGAGGGCCGCCGGAATGCGGACGGAGCCCCCGGTGTCCGTGCCCAGCCCGGCGGGGACGATCCCGGCGGCCACGGCCGCCGCAGTGCCGGAACTGCTTCCGCCGGCCAGTCTGTCGCGGTGCGCCGGATTGCGGGCGGTCAGGCGGTCGGTGTGCGCGCCGGTCACCCCGTAGGCGAGTTCGTGCATGGTCGTCTTGCCCATCAGTCCGGCGCCGGCCTCCGCGCAGCGCTGCCAGACGGCCGAGTGCCGGCGCGGCGAGTGGTGGCGCAGGGCGGGGGTGCAGGCCGTCGTGGGGATGCCCGCCACGTCGATGTTGTCCTTCACCGCCAGGGGTATGCCGCCGAGCGGACCCCGCAGGCGGGACTCGGCGGGTGGCACGGTGTCGGTGCTGGGCAGGAAGGCGCACAGTTCGGCCAGGTGTGTGCGGTGCCCGGTCAGCTCCGCGAGGTATTCGGCGGCGGAGATGTCGCCCTGGTGCATCGCCGCGCGGGCCTGTGTGACCGTCCACAGGTGCGGTGGTGTCATGAGGTGGCCCCGTCGGTTGGTTCCGTCCGTGGTCCAGCCGGCTCCGCCGGTCCCTCGCAAAGGAGTTCCGGATGGTGGTCGGCCAGGTACGGCCGCAGCAGCCGCAGGGTGTCGGCGAACGCCGCGGTGAACGCGTCCACGGCCGATGCCTGGGTCACGATGTGCTGGCACATCAGCCCGTGCCGTGCCGTCAGGAACCCCTCGTTGAGTAGGTTCAGGTGTACGAGGGCCCGCAGCCGGTCCCTGTTCCGGCGTGCCGCCGCGCTGCCGGCGGCGTCCGTGGGCGGCACGGCACCGAAGTGGAAGTAGCTCAGGCCGCCCTCGCCGACGGCCCTCCCGAGCACGCCGGCCTCCCGGGCCGCCAAGTCGAGGCCGCGGCGCAGTCGCTCACCGAGACGGTCCAGGTGTGCGATCTCCGCGTCGCCGAAGGTCTCCAGCGCGGCGATGCCGGCGGCCAGGGACAGGCTGTTCCCGCCGAACGCGCTCGCGTGGTAGACGGGTCGCGGCCGCGCGGGGTCGAAGAGGGACATGATGTCCGCCCTGCCCCCGAACACGCCGAGGGGCAGGCCCCCTCCCACGATCTTGCTGAGAGTGCAGAGATCGGGCCGTACCCCGTGTTTGACCTGCCAGGGACCCAGCCGGAAGGTGGCGCATTCGTCGAAGATCAGCAAGGCTCCCTCCCGCGAGGTGAGCCGGCGTACCTCCTGGAGGTAGCCGGGGCGGGCGGGGATGCCGCCGCCCACCCCGAGCACGGGCTCCACGATCATTCCGGCCACCCGGCCGCGAAGCCGGGACAGCACGTCCGCGACGGCCTCCGCGTCGTTAAAGGGAACGGTCACCACGGACCGCAGCACGGTCTCTGGCACGCCGGGTGCCAGGTCCACGCGCGGCAGATCGGGCAGCAGCTGGGGGTGGGTCTCCCCACCGGTCAGGAAGGCGCTGACATGGCCCCAGTCGTGCGTGCCGTGGTATCCGCCGTCGATCTTCACGATGATGTCCCGGCCGGTGTACGCACGGGCCGTCCGCAGCGCCCACATAGTGGCTTCTGTGCCCGAGTTGCAGTAGCGCAGGCGTTCCAGCGCTGGTACCCGCGCCCGCAGCTGATCGGCGTGCCGGTACTGAAGGGTGCTGGGCCCGCCCAGGGCGGTGCCGTGCTGAATCTGGCGGGTCACGGCCCCGGTCAGCGCCGCGTGGTCGTGCCCGTGGGTGAGGGCGCCGTAATTGGCCACCATGTCGTGGTACCAGCGGCCGTCGAGGTCTTGGACCCGGGCACCCTCACCGCGGTCGAAGTACAGCGGATGGGGGGTGTAGGTCGTCATGGTCCGTGTGTCGCCCCCCGGCAGGGAGCCCGCCGCCGCTTCGAAGGCCCGCGCCGAGGCGGGGCTCAGGGCGCGGTAGCGCTCGGTGATCTGTTCGGCCACGTGCCGGCCCCGTGTCATGCTGTCGCCTCTCTGCGGGTGTGGAGTGGGTTCCCCGCTCCTCCACCCCACCAGGGAGGGGCGCCTGTCGGCAGCACCGACCGCGCCTCCCACAGTTCGGGGAAGAAGCGGTGTTCGGCCGACCGTCGCAGCCAGTCGACACCGGTGGTGCCGCCGGTGCCGGGTTTGTTGCCGATGGTGCGCTCCACCAAAAGCAGGTGGAGCGAGCGCCAGCGGCCGAACGCGTGGGCGACGTCCATGAGCGTCTCGCCGAGCCGGAACAGGTCGCTGGCGGGGCCGTGCTCCTGGTAGACGCGAGCCCAGGCCCGGCGTACGGCGTCGGCGTCCCGAGCGCCGTCACTGGTGTCGCCGGGCAGGACACCGCGCCGGTGCAGCAGCCCCAGTGCCTCGTCGTACAGGCTGCTCCGGTACAACGCGCGGTGGACGGACTCCGCTACGCCGCCCACGTCCGCGTGCCTGCGCGCCATGGCTTCCGATTTCCGACCCAGCGAGAATTCCAGCATCCGGTACATGTAGGAATCGATGCCGGAGGCGGATCCCAACTGCTCCCGGAACGCGTCGAACTCGGCGGGTGAGATGGTGGCGAGAACGTCCCAGGTCCTGGCCAGCAGTCCGAGTCCGGCGGCTGCCCGGTGGAGGTTCCAGGACGCCTCGTCGGCTTGGTCGACGACGAGGGACAGGCGGGCCGCCGACACCTCTTCGTACACCAGCTTGAAGAGCAGTTCCTTCGCCTGGCCGATCAGGTAGAAGGTCATTTCCGCGGGGTGGCCGGTGCGCGGATGCTGTAGTGAGAGCAGGATGTCGATGCTTTGGTAGTCGATGTACTCCGTCTTCGCCGAGCCGCGTGTTCTCGCCGCTTCGTGGAGTTGCACAAAACGGCGCGGCAGATGGGCGGCGGAGCGGGCGTCGCTGTACTGATCGCCGAAACGGCGATCGTATGCGGCGAACAGCCCGGGGTCGTCGTGCAGGAACAGGATGTCGTGGAGCGCCATGCGGCGAATGGCGAACAGCGGACGAGGCGCGCGGGACACGGCGAACGACGCGTTCCACGCCGAGGGTTCCGGGCAGCGGGGATGGAACTGGCCGATCATCAGGCCGCGATGTACGGCTTCGCCCTTCACCCGGCGCTGCGCCTCGTCGAGCAGGGGCCAGTGATGTCCGGGCATGTCACGCAGGGCGGTGACCAGTGAACTGATCGACTCCTTGCCCTCGGGCCAGCCATGTCCGGCGTAGGAGTCCAGCTGGCGGCGCATGGCGTCCGCTATCCCGGTCCAGCCGCCGGCGGTGTCGTAATCTATTATTTCGAGGGTGAGGCTTCCCGCACGCAGGGCGGGTTCGACGAACGGGCAGACACTGCCCTCCCTGCCGAGGTCCGGGTGTGGCCGTGACAGGAATTCCGTGAACCATGTGCGAATGTCCTGGAGGTCGTCGCTTGGCTCGTCGGCTGGGGAGACGGGATCACGCCCCGTGTTCTGAATCATCATCAGCTCTTTTCTAGGCTGGATGCGCGACTACCCGAGGACAGCCGCACGAGACGGGCACTTCCGGTCAGGTACTCCCGGCGAACAAAGAGACCACTGCCGGGTACCGGGAAATGAGTGAATATCCGCGCGCCTCGCGCGGCACGGCCGGGTGTTCCGGTACCAAGTGCGGCACGGCCGTCCCGGCCGGAACCCACCACACCCAGGACAGAGTGGCGCGCTCGGGGCGGCGGCCGTCTCAGCCGCCGGTGACCGTACGGCCGTCCGTACCTCCGGCCTACACCGGCCCTTCAGCCGACCCGGCAGAGAAGGCCGGTGCAGAAGGTGCGTCCGAGCGGGAGATCCGCTCGGGTCGATGTGCGCGGTGCGGGCCTGCCGACGGAATGCGCCGCCGGCAGGCCCGCACCGCGCTCGGCAGCGTCGGCGGCCGTCACCGGGACCACAACCGCAACACCCATGACCACACCAACGACCGAGCCGGCCAGTAGTCACGGCAAGCACCGTTGGGCCACCACCCTGGTCGAACGCACCACCCGCGCCCCCGGGCAACCCGGCGTAGACGCTGCTACCTCGACATGCGCCATGACCCCCAAGCACCAAGGCCCCGACATCTACCGGGCCGCCGACCGGCGCTCTCCTGCTTCAGGAGAGCGGGCGCCCCGTGCCGGAGTCCGCGCTTCGACCGCCACCGCTGTCCGCCGTCTCCCTCGTGCCGCAGGTGAAGTTTCCCCATGATCTCGGACACGTGATCGTTATGCCGCAAGGACGGGCTGATGCCGCTGCCTGGTCTCGGCCGGGGTGAGGTAGCCGAAAGTCCGATGCTTGCGCAGGCGGCGGCGGTTGTAGAAGGTCTCGATGAAGGAGACGACCTCGGCTCGGGCGGTGGCCCGGTCGGGCCAGGTGCGGGTGCCGATCTCTTCTTTGAGCAGGGCCCAGAAGCTCTCCGCGGCGGCGTTGTCGAAGCATGATCCGGTGCGTCCGCAGCTCTGCCGCAGCCCCAACTCTCGTATCCGCTCTCGGAACTGGGTCGACGTATAGGGTGGTGAACGTGACGACGTCCCCTGACCCCGCTGCTCCCGGTCCTGTGCCAGTGCGGGTCGTGCTGCCTGCCGACCCGCTGCTGGGGCATCCCGAGCAGGAGATCGTTGCGCGGTTGTGGAGGCGGCGGCAGACCGAGACCGGCTGGGTGTTCCAGGTGGGCCTGCCCTCGTACGAGGGCAGCGAGGCCGGCACCGTGCAGGCCGCGGAGTACCGGGTATGGGTCCGCGCCCCTGAGCATGCGCGGCCGGTCGACGGCGTCGACTACGACCAGGTCCCCACCGACCGCCTGGAAGCGTCGGCATGGCAGCGCGCCTACCGGCTGTGCCGGGCCCACGTCGGGGCGGGCGGCCCGCTCCCCCAGGCCGCGGGGCAGGTCATCGTGCAGGGCGAAGACCTCGGAGGCTTCCATCTCGGGGCCGGTGGGGTGGCGCAGGTGGGGGAACCAGACCACCGCCATCTGCGCGCGCTGCCGGGCGAGATCCCACCACAGGGCACGGAGGCTCGGCCAGCTCCGTCACGACGTGGACGGCCCCGTCCTCGCCCGGCTTGTTGAGCGCCAGGACCACGGCGCCGGCCTGGTCCTGCCAGAAGTGCCACGGCCCCCCGTCCGCAGAAGCCTGCCCGGTGAGCGGAGCGAGGGAGGCGTACTGCGAGAAGGCGTCGATCCCGTCCTGCCCGGCGCCGGCTGTATGTCACGTTTCTCCTGGTCCGCCGTGCTGGTCGTGGGGGATGAGCTGGCTGCGGTCGAGGCCGAGCTGGGTGAGCTGACGCCCGTCCGTGGAACTGGAGTGGGGGGCAATCCGTTACTGGGCGCCGAGCTCGCGGAGCAGAGCCTTGTAGTCGTCCGGGTGCTTGTTCCGCAGGACGTCCATCCACACCCGGGCCCCTTGTTTGAACGTCTCCGGCTTCATCTTCTGGTGGAGATGGTGCACGCAGTAGACGGCATCGTCGTACGGGAGCCGCTTCGGCTGCTCGGACTGCGCGGCTTCCGGCTGCGCGGGGCTGACCTCCGTTGTGCTGGTGCGCGGCTCCGGGATGGATTCGGCGGCCTGCTCGCGCTCGGCGGACGGTGCAGATGGTCCGGGCGTGGACGGAGTGGATGAGGGAGCGGCTGGGCTCGCAGGCTCCTCCGGGATTATCACGCCGTGATACTCGGCGGGGCCTGTCGACCGTTCCACGACCTCCTGCGACCGTGTCTCCGCCTTCCTGCGTGCCGCTTCCGCCCGTTCGTCCGCCTTGGCCTTCTGCTCCTCGGGGGAAAGCTTGCCGAGGTTGCGGACGTGTTCGACCTTGCGCTCCCCGGTTACCAGGTCCTTCTGGAGTTCGGGCGTTAGCTTCAGCAGCGACAGCTTGCTGGAGATGGTGTTCTGCGGAATGCCCAGCCGCTTGGCGGCCTTGGTCTGGGAACCGTAGTAGTCGACCAGACTCTTCAGGGCATGCGCCTCTTCGAGGTCGGTCATGTCGTCGCGGTGGTAGTTCGCGACGAACGCGGCCTCGAGGAGGGTTTCATCGGTGGCGACGCGGCCATTGTCGACGCGCACCGGGATGGTGGCCAGTCCGACGCGACGGGCGGCCTCGAGGCGGCGGTGGCCGTCGACGACGATGTACTGGGCTCCATCGTCGAGGTCGTCGGCGCGGTCCGGCCGGTTGCGCAGGTAGGCGTCGATCGTGGCGACGGCGATGGGGATGATGATGCCAATCTCGCGGACGGTCTGCACCGTCTCGTCGAGGTTGCGCAGATGGTTGCGCGGGTTGTCGGGGTTGTCGCTGATGAGGGTGACTGGTAGTTCGGTGATGGCTGCCGTGGTTGCCTCGTCGCCCGAGATGGTCTGGTCGATGAGGTTGCGTCGGGAGGACCGGGCGCCGCGGACCGCGCCGAAGGCGGGTGCTGATCCCAGGGTGTCTGCCTTGCTCAACGGGTTGCTCCCCTCGCTACCTGTCGCATGGCTTCCGCTTGGTCACTGTGGGGGGCGTAGCTCAGCAGGGGCATGCGCTTGCGGACTGCTTCGCGCTGCTCCTTGAGGTCGCCGATGACGGAGAGGACCTTGGGGTCGCCGAGGGACTTCCAGTTGTCCAGGGAGGATGTGGCGACGTAGCCGCGGCGGGAGTCGTACAGGTTCACCACTAGCCCGAGGTAGTCGACCTCGAGGGAGAGGTCTTCGCAGAGGTCTTCGATCTGCTGGGCGAGCATGCCGTAGGCGGTGGCTGACGAGTCCTCGGCGAGGACGGGGATGATGACGCCGGATACTCCGGCGGGTTCGCCGCGGCGTCGGCGTCCGTAGTAGAGGGCGGCGTCCATGGCGATGCCGAGGCTGGGCGGGCAGTCGATGATGATGACGTCGTAGTCGGCTTCCAGCGGGCGCAGGGCCAGTTCGAGGGCTGCCTCTTTCTGGAAGCCGCGCTTCTGCATCGCTACGACGGCGATCTTCGCGTCGAGGAGGAACCCGTCGAAGCAGGCGGGCAGTACGTGCAGGCGCTTCTCGAACCGTGGGTCCTCTATCGTCACGACGAGGTCCCGCAGATCGCCGCCGCCTTCGCCGCACATGTGGGAGACCAGGCTGTCGTGGTCCGGCTCGATCTGTGGAACTCCCAGCTGTTCGCTCAGGTGGCCTTGGGGGTCGAAGTCGACGATGAGGACGCGCTTGCCCGCTTCGGCGTAGGCCTGGCCGATGCCGGCGGAGATGGCGGTCTTGCCCACCCCGCCCTTCTGGTTGCCGACGATCTTCCGTTCGGGGTCGGTTCCGCGGGCGCCGTGCTGCGGGGACGGGTTCGCGTCGAGCCAGTCGCGGATGGACTGGGCGAGGCCCTGGGTGTAGGAGACGCCGCGGTCGGCGCAGGTCTCTTTGAACTGCTCGTACAGGCCCGGCGGGAGCCAGGTGGAGAACGACTTGGCGCCGGTGGTGTCCATCTCCGTGCCCGTGCTGGTGGTCTGGCGCCAGTCGTTGATGGCCGCTTCGACGGCGTCCTGGATGTCCAGACTGAGCTCGGCGGCGCGGATCTTGAGTGCTTGCTGGAGCGCCGAGGGCAGCTTGGACGCTACCTTTTCCCGGTCTCCTTCGGGGTATGGAGAAGGCATGACGTCAGCATACTGACTTCTGGTGGCGCAGTGGCACCCGGTTTGCAAGTTCTGACACAGTTTCACCCGGCCGCTACAGAACCGCGATTATCACGGCGTGATAATCGCTGAGCATCATCGCCGCCCTGCTGCCCGCAGCTCGCCCCCTGAACGGTGTCGAGTGCGAGGGACCGCCAGACGCGCCAAACCGTCGGTGACCGACCGCTGATGCCGACCCCTGATACACGGCGGGTGGGTAACCCGGTGGGGCGCCGAAGCAGTCAGCGAGTGCGCTGACCAGCCGGCAGGACGCCGACGCCACGGAGGAGATTGGCTGCGAGGCGAAGACCCGTCTGATGTCCCTCCATTCACGTGGTCGCCGATGCCTTCATGCGCTACAAAAGCTCGCGTGGGGAGCGATCGGAACGAGATCAGCGGGGGTGTTTTCTTCGGCCCCGTAGTGCAGGCCAGGTCCATCGAGAACCTGGTGCTGCCGACGCCGGCGGTAACCGCGATGGCATCACTGCCTCCGGCGCCGGAAGCCTTCGTGGGACGCACCCATCTTCTGCGCGAGCTCCTGGAAGCCGTACGCCCCCAAAAGGCACCGCCACGGCCGCCGGGCCGGCTACGTACGTCGGCGGGGTGGGAGTGGCGGCGACGGGTCCGCGCCTGGTCCGACGGCCGGACCGTCGTCCTGCTCACCGGGCCGCCGGGCGTGGGCAAGACGGCTCTCGCCCTGCTCGTCTGCCAGGAGACGGAGAGGCGTGGGTGGTACCGGCACCAGCTCTATCTCGACCTGCGCAGCCATGAGAACGCCTCATTCCGCCCGGACGTCTCGGGCGCACTGGGCGCTCTGCTGCGGGCACTGGGCGTCTCTGCCGACAGCATCGGCCACACCATGCAGGAGCGCGCGGCGCAGTACCGCAGCCGTATGAGGGAGCTCGCGCAGCAAGGGCACCCGGTTCTCCTGGTATTGGACAACGCCGCTTCGAGGGAGCAGGTGGAGGCGCTGCTGCCGCCGCACCCACGCAACTGCACTCTGGTCGTCGGCAGGCGCCGGCTGTCCGGAGGAGGACTGACAGGCGCGCGACAGCACGACGTCCCCGTCTTCAGTGCCGAAGAGTCCGTCACCTTCCTCCAGCTGGCGTTGAGCCGGTCCCGGCCCGGAGACGAAAGAGCGACCGATGTGGCGGAGCTGCGTTCCCTGGCCGGGCTCTGCGGCCGCTTCGCGCTCGCCCTGGCCCTCGTGGCCGCCGAACTCGTGTCTCATCCCCACATGTCGCCGGCAGCACTTGTGGCCCGGCTGCGGACGGCCGCGGGGCTGCTCGACCTCGGCTCGGAGTCCGAGCCCGGTGCGGGTGCTCCTGCCGGTTCCGGTCCCGGCCCCGTGCGGGCCGCTCTGGCCCTGTCCTACGACCGTCTCACCCCTGAGCAGGCCAGGCTGTTCCGTCTGGGGGCGCTGCACCCGGGGACGTCCTTCCACACCGAGCAGGCCGCGGCGCTGGTGGGTGGCACAACCGACGAGACCGCCGAGAGACTGCGCGCGCTGGCGACTGCCGGCCTGCTCGCCGAAAGCAGCCGGCAGGACGACCGGTACCAGTACCACGACCTGTTACGCGAATACGCCCGTGAGCGCACCGAGCAGCAGGACTCCGACGCGGACCGGCGCGAAGCCGCCCGACGGCTGATACAGCACTATGCGCTCACGGCTCGACGAGCCGACGCCGCGCTCCGCGGCACCTGCGGACCGGACACCCGCTTCACTGACCGGGTGTCCGCCAGACGCTGGTTCGACATCGAGCACCCCGCTCTGGTCGGAGCCGTCCAACTGGGAGCTGCCTCCGGTCTCCCGGCCGAGACCGCGGCTCTGGCGGTCGGGCTGACCGCCTATTTCGACCTGCGCAAGCGCTGGGACGAGTGGAGGACCACACACGAACTCGCCGCCGACTGCGCACGCCAGGCCGGCGACCGGGCACGTGAAGGCCTCCTCCTGGGACACCTCGGCCGTGTTCATGCCCAGCAGCGCAGATACGACCAGGCACTGCTCGCCTATGGCCGGTCACGCGCGGCCTATCGGGCGGCCGGTGATGTCAGAGGTGCACATCTCGTCCTCGGCCGTATGCTGCGCGTGCTTCAGGACACCCGCGCCCAGGGCGTCCCGCTGCAAGAGGCGATCCGCCGGTATGAGAGTGCCGCGGGCGGCCTCAGCGAAGCCGACGACCCCGAGACGTTGGCCAACATCCTGAACAACCTCGGCAACCTTCAATTCGCCGAAAGCTCCTACGCCGAGGCCGCGAAGTGCCACGAGCGGGCGCTGCGGATCCGGGTGGGACGCGGCGACCGGCGCGGCGCGGCTCAATCCTTGGTCAACCTCGGCAACGCACTGCGCGCCGGCAACGCATCGCAGCAGGCAGTCGAGCCCTATGAGCACGCCGCTCAGACGTTTCGCGAGATCGACGACCGTTACAGCCAGGCCCAGGCCCTGGAGAACCTGGGTCTGGCCCACCTCGACTCCGGAAACGTCCGGGCCTGCCGACATGCCTGGCGTGACGCAGCCGCCTGCTTCACCGAAGCCGGACACCCCACCGAGGCGGCAAGGGTGACCGGCTCTATCTGGTCCCTGAGCCGATGGCGGCGCAAACAGGCCCTCCCGGGGCTCCTGCGTCGGGCCGGCACGAACTACCACGTGCCGCGGGAAGGCGGGGACAGCCCGACCGGTACCGACCCCCTACACGGCGACCGCGTACGCGTGGGAGGGGACCTCGGGTCCGGGACCACGCCGATCTCCTCGGTGGATGGCGCGCCCTCCGGGGACGCCTCCGCGGCACAGGCTGACGGCCAGAGGACCGGGGACCCGGAGCCGGGTCCGGAACCAGGCGCTGCCGAGACCACTCACGAAGCCCACGTCATTGACGCGCTGGGCGGGGGAGCGCACGAGGTCGCGCATGAAGGAGGGGAAGTCACGCATGAAGGAGGGGAGGAAGTCGCGCATGACGATCCACACGGTGAAGGCGGCGACGAGCACATCGACGTCGACCACACACCCCCCGTGGATGACTTCGGCGATGAGCAATACGGCGATCCGGACGGCGACATGGGAAACGAACACGAGCCCGAGTGGGACGACGACTAGGACGCTTCCCAGACAGGGGGGCAGTCCGCAGGGCAGGGCCGCGGGCACACGCGACGCTTCGCCGCTTCGCGGTCAGGTGCGAGAGACGGAAGGTGGTACGGCGTGGATCCGATTTCGGTGACGCTGCTCGGCGCGCTTGCGGGAGGCGCCGGCGGTGAGTTCGGACGGCAGGCATGGGCGGGACTGACCGCCTTGGTGCGTCGACCGTCCGGCGGCGGCCAGGGGGTGCCTGCCCAGGCGCCGTCAGCCAGCTCCGGTGAGGCGGAGCTGGTCCGACTTCAGCAGGCCCCCTCGGACGTGGCACGCGCCCAGGCGCTGAGCACCGCTCTGGCGGTGCGCGCCGCACTGGACGCCGAGTTCTCCGCCGCGCTGCAGCAGTGGCGTGAGCAGGCGGAGCGGGTACGGACCGGCGACAACCAGAACACCATCACGGGCGGCACCCAATACGGGCCGGTGGTACAGGGCCACACCTTCTCCCACCTGTCCTTCACCACCTCCACTCCCCCTCCGCCCGACTCCGATACCGACGCCGGGACAGGGTCGGCGCGGGACTGACCCAGTCCGCCCGGGCCGGCGGCCCCTACTCAGTGCCTCTCCGTAGACCCGCTGGCTCCGTACCTGAGTTATCACGCCGTGATAGCCGCGCCCCGTGACGGCGCAGCCAGGTCGCATTATCACGGCGTGATAATCACGTCCGTCAGCCTTCTCCGGCTACGCCGAGCGCGCGGAGCCGGCCGCTGGTCAGCTGACCGGTTCATGTGTGGGATCCGATGCAGGATGTGCTCCACGCCGGGTGCCGCGATATGGCCGGTTACCTGAAGGCGTGAGCATGACGCCGCTGCGGCGATGGGGCCAGGCCTGTCGCGGGCGCTGCGCTCAGCGCGGCACCGTGGGCCGACCCATCCGGCAACTAGGAAACTTGGGCGGTGAGCAGCCCCACCGCTCGTTGGCCTCTTGAGGGCTGTCCCGCACTGATACACACACTCGCCGACTTCGCCTGCTCCCCGAACACTCCACGAGGCGCCGGCGACGTCGTTGACGGCCTTTCAGTGGCTATGTAACCGGAGCCACGAGAAGTCGTGCTCCCTAGGCCGACCCGAGGGTTGACGTGGTGCAGAAGCCCGGACCCTCGATGGTGGGTGGTCACGTACGCCTGATTCAGCTCGCTCTGTTCGTCGTCTACCCAGGCGAAAGGGCGGCCGCCTGCATAGTTCACCAGCGGGCCGGTCGTCCAGTGGACTCCATTAGGGCGTTCCTGCAGCAAAACGTCGCCGAAGTCGACGAAGGGAAGTTCTGGAAGGCCGAGCACCGATGCGATCCAGCGGTTGGCGTCGCCCATCCATGTGGCGGCCCAGCACAGCTCGAAGCCGAGCCGGAGCAGGGCTCGCCCGTGGATTGAGCCAGACTCGCGGCGCATCTCCCGCTGTGGGCGGACGCCGCCAGCTGCGGGCCCTGCCACCCCCGCAACGACTCGCACTGAGATCACCGCACGTCGTCGGGGCCTCGGCAGACCACAGCCAGGGCCCCGACGACATGTCCCAGGGTGAGATTCGACCGAAGCGCCACACCGTCCGCAGGGGCCCGCCAGGATGGGGCGGGTGACCACCTCCATCACAGACCTCTGGCATCACTACGGCCGCACCCGCTACGCCACCGACCGCGCCGTGCCCGACCGCTTCTTCTGGAGCTGGGGCCAGGACGACGGACCCGAAGCGAACATCCTCGGCGACCTCACCGGGCGCTGTGTCGGCGACCTCGGCTCCGGGGCCGCCCGGCACGCCGCCCACCTGGTCGTCCACCACCGGCCCGCCCGGGTCACCGCCATCGATGCCTCGCCCGCCCAGCACGCCATGGCCAGCGACCTGTACGGCCATCTCGCACCGAGCCTGCGCCTGGTCAACTCCGACGTCACTCAGCACCTGCACGCCATGGCCGACACGTACGACGTGCTCTACAGCGTCTTCGGCGCCGCCGACTTCACCGACCCGCACGACCTGCTGCCGGCGGCAGCCTCGGCGTTGCGCCCCGGCGGCCGGCTGGTGTTCTCCACCCTCGCCCACCACCTCGGCGGCACGCCCGCCCACACCGACGTGCGGCACAGCGACATCAGCGCTAAGACCCCGGACGGCAGGGCGGCCACCATGCGCCGCTGGATCCTCCAGGAGCAGGTGTGGACCAAACTCCTCGACGGAGCCGGCCTCACCCGGACCAGCATCGAGAGACTGCCCGGCGGAACCGGACCCCGCGCCGCCGACACCCTCTTGGTGACTGCGTTCCGCACGGAGCGTCCGACCGTCTGACACGCCCCGCCAGAAGAGTCGTGAGTAGCTGGCGTACAGAAAGTGCCGATGAGAACGATCACGGCTCGTGACGCGCCGCTCCTCGAGGCAGCTTCCTCGGCCAGATGGAGGCCCTGCATTCGAGGTCACACTTTGTCAGGTGTGACTCAATGTCGGTGGTCGAAGGATGGGCAGAGAGGTGCTTACGACCTTGGGAGCGATTGGCCTGGGAAGGCTGGGCGCCTGGCTCGGTGGACGGGTACGCATGAGATCTTTCTTTTCATGAGTACACCACCAGACGGACTGCCTATCTACCGAGTCTTGACCGGCCCGGACGACGCCGCGTTCTGCCATCGTGTGAGCGAAGCGATAGCTCTTGGCTACGAACTGCACGAGGGCCCTGCGGTCACTTTCAACGGTGAGAGGGTCATCGTCGCTCAAGCGGTGGTATGGCCAGCACGGCCGTAGGACTTGTGGTCGCGGTCCGCCCGTGACCGAGAAGGACCGTACGGGTCAGGCGAGTTGTGACGCTTGCCTGGTCCCGTGCGGCTTGTTCCCATCCTGGCCTGTCCGGAGTCTCCTGCGCACACTTCGGCGAGTTGCTTGAAGAACTTGCTCCGCGTTGGGAGGCTGCGCCTGAGTCGGCGCTGCGCCAGCGGCGCGGCAGGACCGGCGTCGGGCGGCAAGTGCCGGACCGAAGCGGCGGCTGGTCTTCCTGGACCAGCTGCTGGTTGCGCTGGTGCACCTGCGGCTCGGCTTGCCGCATGCGGCGCTCGCCGAGCTGTAAGTGGTGGGCCGCTCCACCATCTCGAACGCGGTCCGCGAGGTCCGGCCGCTTTTGGCGGCCCGCGGCTTCGCCGTCCGCGACCGCCCCGGCATCCGTTTGCGCACGCTGGAAAGCCTGTTCGCCTACGCCGACGCTCAGGGCGTCGAGCTGCGAATCGACGGCACCGAGGTCTAGGGCCGCCGTTTGAAAGCCGGCCGTCCGGGCCGCAAGGCCTTCGTGTCTGGCAAGAAGAAGCAGAACACGATCAAGACCAAGATCTTCAACGACGCCAGTGCCGCACCCTGTTCAGCGGTGTGGTCCGGCCCGACCGCATGCACGACCAGACCGCCGGGCGCAGCGAGAGCATCGCCGAACAGTTCCGCCAGTACCCCGATGTCAAGGCCAAGATCGACGGGGGCTACCGCGGGCTGGCCAACGAGATTCCTGACCAGGACGACGCCCCAAGGCGAGCATCACGTCTGGCGCGAGTGACGTCGCCAGCAGTCCTCGGCACGGATCCATGTCGAGCACACCAACGTCGAGTACAAATAGTGGCGGCCCCTGCAGCGGTTCACCGGTCGCCGCGAGACCTACACGGAGACCCACCTCGCCATTGCCGGCCTGGTCTCCGACCGCTCCGCCTGCAGGCCCACGCGACGCAAGTCCGGCACCGAACTCGTGCTCACCCGGCAGGCCGCCCGCTGATCACCCTCAGCCGACCCGTCACGAGCATGGCCCGATCTCAATCGCTCCCAAGGTCGTTAGTCTCGCCTGCTGGAAGGCCAGGTCTTCATGTACGTGAGGTCAATGAGAAACGACTGGAGGATCGTCTCTCATTGACCTCACGTACATGAGTGCCGTTCGGTGAGGTCGCGGCCCGGTACGGCACCTCGACGTTGCACAGCTGGCGGCGGCTGGGACGGCCGTGTTCGCGCTGCGGACCGCTACCGTCTCGTTGACGACGCTGCCCGAGCAAACGCGCGTCATCCACACCGGCTTGTCCTCACGCTTGGGCTGCGTCCCCTGCGGCGGAGTCATCGCACGGCTCGGGTCAGACGGACACTTCTGACGGACGGGCCGGACGCCATCAACACACGCGCATCGCCTACTCCGGCGCCAACCAACCGGCGGCGTCGATGTAGACGGACAGGAGACAAGGCGTCTTCCGCATGGAGAAGCGATCCGACTCTCGAGTCGGATCGCTTCTCCATGCGGTCAGCTCAGCTACCGACAGCGCGCAGGTGCCGTCCGGCCGGGCCTCGGTCTTCGAATATCTGCGGGACCAGTCGGTACAGCTTCACGCTGCCGATACTGCCGGTCTCCTCCATCCAGCCGGCCGCGACGAGTTCCTTCCGCGTCCTGCTGAACACGGGAGCCGTCATGCCCGCTGTCTCCGCCATCTCCGAGGCTTTGATCATCACGGTGCCGTCGGGCCGCTGGTTCGAGGAGGCGTAGAGCATGACGACGAGCCGCTGGTTCGGGTTCAGCACGCGCCCGGTCTTGCGGAGCAGGTACTGGACGTCCTCTGCGTCGTGGATCCTCATCAGTTCTCGTCCTTCTTGCGACGGCGCCGGTCGCGGGGCTCGCGTACCTTCGTCTCCGGCGGATTCCAGTTTTTCACCGCTTCCCGGTGTGCGAAACCGGTGCCGATGAAGGCAAGGTATGGCGTGCACCGGTAGAAGGTCGTGCGTCCGAGGGAGCCCGCCTCGACCAGCAGGCGCGCCTTTTTGAGCACCCTCACCGCTCTCGACAGAGCGTCCGGGCTCATACCGAGTTCTGTCGCGATATCGGCGCCCGTCCGCATGATGGCTTCCTCGCTGATCTCGGTGGCGAACCAGTACCAGACGAGGACGCGGAACTCGCGGTCGGTCAGTCCCGACGAGGCAGAGGCCAGCTCCCGGCCCTTGCGGATGCCCAGGTTGATGTGAGCACCGCCGTCGAAGGCGTAGGGGCTGCGGGGGATCTCTTCGAACTCGCCCGTTTCCTCGTTGAGGCGGCCGAGGATCTTCCGCGCCTCCTGTGCCATCTGGGGCCCACGTCCCTCCAGGTTGATGTGCCGTCGGTCAAGCGATCCGACTCGGGGAGCGGTTCGCTTACCAAGAAGGACATTACCAGATTGGTAAGCGAACCGTTCCCGGAGTCGGATCGGTGTGCTGGATGAGCACTGATCACACTGGTAATTGATCCGACTCCAGAGTCGGATCATCCCGACTGTGGGATCGGATCATCCCGACTCCAGAGTCGGGATGATCCGATTGCCGAGTAGGGTTACCCGATCCCGCAATCGGATCACTCTTGACGTTTTCGCAGGTCAGAGGCGTGCGGAGGCTTCGTCCTCTTATTGCTGATAAAGCATGTAGCACCCGTGCGGCGCCGTACGGGTTGCCCTGCGGGCCGTCGCGTTCCGCGCCGGTCCTCGGGCGCGTCGGCTCATGCAGGATGGGAAGGAGCGGGCGGCCTGAGGCGGGGGCAAAGGCAACAACAGCTACGGACCTGGTCTCCGGACGTGGCTGAGGCGCACACGCGTGCGTGCTCAGTCGGCATTCCGCATCGTCGTGGCGGGCTGTCTGTGGCTATGGTCCGACCGGGATTTTGGGTCGGAATCTCCTGCGGTCGCTGTCAGCGGTTGCTTCGGTCGACCTGCACGACGCTCCGGACCACGTGCGGCCGTGAACGGCGTCTCGCACGACGCCGTGCCCACCGACTACTTGAAGCCGCCCTCGCCCGTCCAGGAAACGCTGGGGCTCCGGCGGCCGTCAGGCTGGGTGCTGGCGAAGACCGACAGCCGCGGGCCCGGCCGGGGTGGTGTCGTGCACGCCGTGGACTGTGACGAGGCGCCGGCTGGAGCGCCAGCGTTGCCTCTGGACCGGGCGCTGGATGCAGCCGAGCAGCCGGGGGTCCGGTTGTGCTCACTATGCGGCGCGGCCGCGATAGGGCGCACATGTACCCGTACAAATGCCGTACGGATCGCGTTCGGAGGGTGGAGGTCGGGTGTTTGGCCGAATTAGTGGCTGTTTCTCACGAACGCGCACCGGTCCGAGCCGCTGGTCACGAACGTCGAGACCATGGCGAAGGAGAAGAATCGGACCGGCGGACTTGGGCGATGCGGGTGCTGCTGTGGCGGCACGCGCTCGTGAGTATCCCGCTGTACCCGCACCACGCGGGCGACTGCTGGCCCCAGCAGTCGCCCGACGACGACGACTTGCGCTTCTGGCTGCCGATCTTCGTGCCGCTTGCCGCGTTCGGCTTCACCATCATGTCCGGCACCTCCTGGTGGTGGAGCACCGAGGATCGTCGGTCTTCGTCGTCGCCCTGTCCCTGATGGCCGGCTTCTTCGGCTCCGCGCACCAGGACGTCGTCGCCGTGCTGCTGACCATGATGGTCGCGATCCTCGGCATCGTCGGCCTGTGGCTCCTGCCGGCCGCCCTGTCACCGCGGCTGCCCGACACCTTGCGCCCGAAGAAGTCGCTGGCGGCCCCGGCCTGACGATGCCCCGAAGGAGAACGTGATGAGACTCGTCTGGCCGGCCGCGATCTGTGCGCTCGCCGTCGAGCGGCGGAGGTCAGAGGACGGTGCCGTGCAGGGCGCGGCGGTCACCGGACATCGCGTAGCGGCGGGCGGCGTGGCCGTGCTCGAGGGGCTCCCCGATCTCCTCACAGAGCAGAGCGAGGACGTCGGCCGCGTCGGTGTCTGACAGGTAGGTCGGCGCGACTTCGAGCATCAGCTCGCCGATCGCGTGGGTGCTGGCGGCGAGTTCGTCGACAACGCGGCGCAGCGCGGCGACGGTCGGGTCCGCCGACGCGTCGTCGGACGGCGGGGGCGGCGCGGTTCAGATGTCACGGACGGCCTGGCGGACCACCGCGCGCACCGTGGCCTCATCGAGGGCCTGGAGGCCGTTGTGAGCGAGCGCGGCGAGGCGGCGGGTGATCTCCGCGACGTCACCGCTACGGCCGGAGACGGCGCGGGACGTCTCGGTGCCGGCGGTGACCGCGCCGTGGATCGCGGTGAGGGAGTGGGCGACGTCGGGCAGCCGGTACGCCTGCGCGCGGCTGATGCCGAACTCCACGGCGCAGTACGACTCCCAGGTGCCGTGCCCGAGCGGCACCCCGGACGCGGGCGGTGTGCGCGTCGCGGACCCGGGCGGCGAGCACCGCCATGGAGCACCGGACGTCGTCCATCGCCTCGCGCAGCTCGGCCGTCACCTCCCGGGCGCGGGACGCGGTCAGCGGCGGCCGCGCCCGTTCGGTGCCGTGCTCCTGGTCCTCGTTGTGCTCGCCCACGACTCCATCGTCCTGCGCGCCGGCGGGCTCCACCAGGGCGCGCGGAAGCGTGGTGCGCGAGTGCCACCTCACACCCTCACGGCCTCATAGCTCACCTCGTCTACCTGGGGAAACAGGCTGTGAGGCTCATAGGTCTCACAGCGTGACACCGGGTGCGGTGGCTGCGGGGATGTCCTCTGACGCCGAACCTGGATCGTTTGCCAGGGAAGTTGGACAACCACTACGTTCCTGCCACTGATGTTGGATCGAGAGGGCTGGGGGTAGGGGGGCACCGGCTCTTGCGTACGGGGAGGCCGTGTGATCAGCCTTTGAGCTGGACTTTTTGAGCTCGGGCGTCAGAGGCGTCAGCCCCTGGGATAGGTGCGGAGCACGGCGTTCGAGTCCGTGGAGCCGGTCCGTGACTTTCGCTGAACCATGGGCGCGGGTGGCTGATCAGAAGCTATTCCGTGTCTCCGACGTGATCTCATCCGGGTGGTTTAGTGGCATGACAGTGGCTGTAGGCCTCTCCGCCCACCTCGAGATCACCATCGTCCGTGAGCCAAGGCACAGCAGCCATCTAAACTTCCGGTTCCCAGAGCAGAGAGGACGACCTGTCAGATGGCAGCGCCGGACGATACGACATCCCGCCCGCCGAGTGGTGACCCTCAGCCCTCCGACCCGCCGCCAGAAGGCAGCAGTGAGCGCAGGTCCCTGCGTCGACGCATCGCCGATGGCTGGCACGGCTTGGGGACTGCAGGTAGAGCAACCGTGATTGGCGGCGTGGCTGCTGCGGTGGTCGGAGGCTTCTTCACCCTCTCCAATACCGTCCTGGACCACTCACTCGGTAGCGGCGACAAGCCTGGCGGGGATCAAACCACGGCTTCGGCGCCCACCCCCAGTGAAAGCAGCACCGCCAAGCCTTCTCCCTCTGAGGCCACATCCAGCGCCGTTGCCGAAGGACCCAAGACCTACACAGTGGACTATTCAGATCGGAAGATGAGCCTGACCCTGCCAGCCGGTTATGACGTGAGCGCCGTTGACTTCGACGCCCCTTCGGTGAGGATCTACGGCGATGACGAGTACGCCGCCCTTACGGACGATGCGGCTACTCGGGGCGAGACCGCAGCCCCAGATCTGATCTACCACGATCATGCCGATGGGCACCTCGAAGTCGGGGACAAGCGGCCCGCAGTCCAGATGGATGACGTGCCCCCGACGACACCGGAAGAGTGCGCTGCGCAGGCCGAAACCGGCGGGTTCAACAGCCTGAGCCTGAAGAATTGGCCAGTGGAAGCGAAGAGCGGGTTCTGCCTCGTCACCGATCAGGGCAACGTAGTCCGAGTGGAGATCACCCGGCTCACGGGCGGGTACCGCAGCGAAAGTCACACTGGCGAAAGCCCCGCAGAAAGGATCGACTTCACCGCCACGATGTGGAAGGCGACCTAGCCTCGATCTTGCATGACGGTCCGCCGACGGAGTCGGTGGACCGTTTTCGTACCGTGGGCTGTGGCGGGGCAGGCTGAGGTCCCGAGTGTC
>NZ_JBFBEK010000037.1:0-68022 GCF_040683715.1 Streptomyces sp. NPDC093260 | reverse complement strand
TCCCGCTGTCCGAGATCCATTCTTTCTCGCATCACCCGCCCCTGTTGTCTCTCCTCTCTACTCTATTCACTTTGCCTTTTCGCGGCGGACCCGATCGGGTCCGCCCCTTCTCCACGTCATGCCTCACAGATCCAGCGCTCGCAGCACCAGCCCCGACGCCGGCTTCGGGCCGAAGGACGTCGACTTGCGGGGCATCGTGACGCCCTGGCGGGCCAGGTCCCGTACGACCTCCTCGCGCACCGGGTGCATCAGGACGGCCGTGCTGCCGTCGTGCTCCGCCTTCTGCACGGTGGCCGCCGTGTCGTGGATGTAGGCGATACGGGTCGGGTCGTCCTCCGGGATGTGCCAGACGTGCGCCAGGAGCGTGGCGTGCAGCACCGTCGCGTCCAGGGTGCGCCAGGCCTCCGGCCGGTCGGAGGGGACCGTGCGGGCCAGCAGCGCGGGATCCGGGCGGTCCACCAGGTGGAAGGAGCCGTCGCCGGCGAGCAGGAAGGCGTTGCCCGCGCCCGCCGCCTCCGCGAGCGCGGGCAGGGCGTCGGCCAGCGGCACGTCCAGCCGGCGTACCCGGAACAGGCCGTCCAGGGCGGGCAGCGCCTCCGCCACCGGCAGACCGTGCAGCAGGCGGTGGATGGCGCGTACCCGCAGGGGATAGCGGGCGGTGTCCACGAGCAGGACCAGGCCGTAGTCCCAGGCACTGGGGGAGGGGTGCTCCGCGCGCAGCCGCCGGTACGTCGCCCAGCGGTGGTGCCCGTCGGCGATCAGGGCCTGGTGCTCGACCAGATCCTCCTGGACGGCCGTCACGTCCGAGGGATCGGTGACCGCCCACAGCCGATGGCTGAAACCGTCCTCGGTGGTGGTCGCCAGCAGCGGAGACTGTTCGGCGGTGCGTTCCAGGACCACGGTCGTGGCGGCGGTCGAGCCGTTGCCCCGGTAGGTGAGCAGCAGCGGTTCGAGGTTGGCGCTGGTGGCCCGCATCAGGGCGGCGCGGTCCGCGACGATGTGCGGCATCACGTCCTCGTGCGGAAGCACGACGCCCTCCTCCGGGTCGCAGACGCGCAGCGCGCCGATCAGCCCGCGTTGCAGCATGCCGTCGCCGTCGCGCTGCTCGTAGACGTACAGGCCCGGCTCGCGGTCGGTGGTCAGGACGCCCTCGGACAGCCAGCGGCGCAGGGTGTCGGCGGCCTGCTCGTTGCGGGCGGAGGGGGTGCCGGCCTGGGGCAGGATCAGCCGCACGATGTTGTAGGGGTCGGCGTCCTGGAGGTGGTGCAGGCCGTCCGGGCGGACGACGACGTCATAGGGCGGGGACGTCACCGCGGCCAGGCTGCCGACCCGGTCGGGGTCGTAGCGAAGGCCTCGGAACGGGGTGAGTTCCAGGCCTCGGCGGGGTGTTGCCGGTGTGTGACCTGCTGTGTTCATCCCGGCATCGTACGTGTGTCGGTGGCATGGGGGATGATCGGAGGAAAGCCGGTTTCACGAGGAGCGATGCGTAATGAGCCAGGGCGTCAGGACGAGGCCCGAGGGCAGTGGACAGGCCCTGAGCGAGGCGTACGACACGGCCCTGCTCGATCTGGACGGGGTGGTGTACGCGGGCGGTGACGCCATCGCGCACGCGGTGGACTCGCTGGCCGCCGCCCGCGACGGCGGTATGCGTCTTGCGTACGTCACCAACAACGCGCTGCGCACCCCGGAGGCGGTGGCCGCGCACCTGACCGAGCTGGGCATACCGGCGGCCGGATCGGACGTGGTGACCTCCGCGCAGGCGGTGGCCCGGCTGATCGCCGACCAGGTGCCCGCCGGGGCGCGGGTGCTGGTGGTCGGAGGGGAGGGACTGCGGGTCGCGCTGCGCGAGCGCGGGCTGGAGCCGGTGGAGTCGGCCGACGACGACCCGGCGGCGGTGGTGCAGGGCTACGGCGGGCCGGAGCTGCCCTGGGGGCGGCTCGCGGAGGCCTGCTACGCGGTGCACCGCGGGGTGCCGTGGTTCGCGTCCAACACCGACCTGACCATTCCGGGCGCACGGGGCATCGCTCCGGGCAACGGCGCGGCGGTGGAGGTCGTCCGGATCGCCACGGGCGCCGAGCCGCAGGTGGCGGGCAAGCCGCTGCCGCCCATGCACCGCGAGACGATCCTGCGCACCGGCGCCGAGCGGCCCCTGGTGGTCGGTGACCGGCTGGACACGGACATCGAGGGCGCGTTCAACGGCGGGGTCGACTCGCTGCTCGTGCTGACCGGGGTGACCGACGGGGCGCAGTTGCTCGCCGCGCCGGCGCAGCACCGGCCGACGTATGTCGACGCGGATCTGCGAGGGCTGCTCACCGGGCAGCCGGAGATCACCCGGGAGGGTGACGCTTTCCGGTGCGGCGGGTGGACGGCGACGGCGGGGGCGGACCGGCTGGTCCTCGCCGGCGACGGGCAGCCGCTGGACGGACTGCGCGCGCTGTGCGCGGCGGCGTGGACGGCGGGCGGCGAGGGCGCGTGTGAACTTGACGCGGAGAAGGCCCTGGCGCGACTGGGGTTGTGAGCCCGGTTACGGCCGTGGGCGCATGGGGCCGCCGGGTGCCCGGCGGCCCCATGGGGCGGGAGCGCTCCGGCCGTCGCTCGGAGAGGAGCGCTCCGGCCGTCCCCCGGGACGGGGACGCGGCAGCGGAGGACTGACGAGGGTAGGCTAACCTAACTGCGTGTTGGTCGACAGTCCCCCCGAAGCGCGCGCCGCAGCCGCCGCCACGCCCCCGTCCCGCCGTGGGACGCGAACCGCCGGGCTCGTGCTGTCCGCTGCGGTCCTGGTGCTCGTCGTACTGGTGAGCATCGCCGTCGGGGCCAAGGAGCTGTCCTTGGCCCAGGTCTGGCACGGTCTCTTCCAGGACTCGGGGACGTACGCCGACGTGGTGGTCGGCGAGCGGCTCTCCCGCACGGTCCTCGGGCTGCTCGCCGGGGCCGCCCTCGGGCTGTCCGGGGCGGTGCTCCAGGCGCTCACCCGTAATCCGCTGGCCGACCCCGGGGTCCTCGGCATCAACGCGGGTGCGTCGGCCGCCGTGGTCACCGCCATCACCTACTTCGGCGTGACCAGTCTGAGCGGTTACGTCTGGTTCGCGTTCCTCGGCGCTGCGGCCGTGGGCGCGCTGGTGTGGTTCCTCGGCGGCAGCCGGGGCGCCACCCCCGTCCGGCTCGCGCTGGCCGGGGCCGCCATCGGCGCCGCCCTGTACGGCTATCTCCAGGCCGTGATGATCATGGATGACGCGGCGCTGGGCCGGATGCGCTTCTGGACGGTGGGCTCGCTGGCCTCGGCCACGAACGCCACCATCGTCCAGGTACTGCCGTTCCTGCTGGCCGGCACGCTCCTCGCGCTGCTGCTGGCCCGTCCGCTCAACGCGCTGGCGATGGGCGACGACACCGCCCGCGCCCTCGGCGCCGACCTGAACCGCACCCGGGCGCTGGCGATGCTCGCCGCGACCGTGCTGTGCGGGGCGGCCACCGCAGCCTGCGGCCCGATCGTTTTCGTCGGCCTGATGGTCCCGCACGTCGTGCGTTCCTTCACCGGCCCCGACCTGCGCTGGGTCCTGCCGTACGCCACCGTCCTGTCGCCGGTGCTGCTGCTCGGCGCCGACGTGATCGGGCGGATCGTCGCCCGCCCGGCCGAGGTCCAGGTCGGGGTGGTCACCGCGATCATCGGCGGCCCGGTGTTCATCCTGCTCGTACGGCGGCGGAGGACGGCCCAGCTGTGAAGACC
The DNA here is from genome assembly GCF_040683715.1 of Streptomyces sp. NPDC093260. Taxonomy (NCBI): domain Bacteria; kingdom Bacillati; phylum Actinomycetota; class Actinomycetes; order Kitasatosporales; family Streptomycetaceae; genus Streptomyces; species Streptomyces sp. NPDC093260. The sequence continues at coordinate 64,298 of NZ_JBFBEK010000037.1, read as the reverse complement.
GCACACCCCTCGCGCACCGCGCACTCCCCTGGCGCCGAGCGCCCCCCGCGCACCGCACGGGCCGTCCGCACCCCGGGCGGGCTCTCCCTCCGCGTGGACGTTCGGGCGTTCACCGTCGTCGTCCTGCTGGCGCTGGCCGCGCTCGCCGCGAGCGTGCTGCTGATCGGCACCGGCGACTTCCCCATCTCCTCCTCCGACGTGCTCAGGACACTCGTCGGACAGGGCGAGCCCGGACAGGAATTCATCGTCCGGGACCTGCGGCTGCCGCGCGTCCTGGTCGGCCTGCTGGTCGGCGCCTGCCTCGGGCTCGGCGGCGCGCTGTTCCAGTCCGTCGCGCGCAATCCGCTCGGCAGCCCGGACGTGCTCGGCCTCTCCCAGGGGGCGTCGGCCGGCGCGCTCGTCGTCATCGTCCTGTCCTCCGGCGGCGCCACCGCCGTCACCTTCGGCGCGCTCGCCGGCGGCCTGGTCACCGGGCTGGCGATCTACTTCCTCGCCTGGAAGCAGGGCGTACACGGCTACCGGCTGGTCCTGGTCGGCATCGGCGTCAACGCCGTCGTCACCGCCGTCAACGGCTACCTCATCACCAAGGCCGACTTCGTGGACGCGGCCCGCGCCGTCGTCTGGATGAGCGGCTCGCTCAACGGCCGCGACTGGACCCAGGTGCGGCCGCTGCTCGCGCTGGGCGCGGTACTCCTGCCGCTGGTCCTCGCCAACGCGCGCGGACTGCGGATGCTGGAGATGGGCGACGACACGGCCTACGCCCTCGGTGTGCGCGTCGAACGGGTACGCCTGCTGCTGATGGGCTCCGCCGTGCTGCTCACCGCCGCCGCCACGGCCGCCGCGGGCCCCGTCTCCTTCGTCGCCCTGACCGCGCCGCAGCTCGCGAGGCGGCTGACCCGCTCACCCGGCCCCAACCTCGTGCCCTCCCTGTGCATGGGCGCCACCCTGCTGGTCGTCGCCGACTGGGCCTCGCAGCGCGTCTTCGGCGCCGACCAACTGCCCGTCGGCGTGGTCACCGGCGCCCTCGGCGGCGTCTACCTGCTGTGGCTGCTGGTCACCGAACGCAGGAAGGGCCGGATATGAGCGCCCGGGGCGCGACGGCGCCCGTGACGAGCGCCCCCGGCAGGAAGGCGCTCGTCACGGGCGCCCGCACCACCGCAGTGAACGATCCGAGGAGCACCGTGAGCCGCCTGTCCGCCGAGAACGTCACCCTCGCCTACGACCAGCGGGTGATCGCCGAACAGCTGTCGGTGGAGATCCCCGACAACTCCTTCACGGTGATCGTCGGTCCCAACGCGTGCGGCAAGTCCACCCTGCTGCGCGCGCTGTCGCGGATGCTCAGGCCCACCGAGGGCCGGGTGCTGCTGGACGGGCAGGTCATCCAGTCGATGCCGGCCAAGAAGGTCGCCCGCACCCTCGGGCTGCTGCCGCAGTCCTCGATCGCGCCGGACGGCATCACCGTCGGCGACCTGGTGGGCCGCGGCCGCTACCCGCACCAGGGCATCCTGCGCCAGTGGTCGGCCGAGGACGAGCGGGTCGTCCGGGAGTCCATGGAGCGCACCGGCATCGCCCGGCTCGCCGAGCGGTACGTCGACGAGCTGTCCGGCGGCCAGCGCCAGCGGGTGTGGATCGCCATGGCGCTCGCCCAGCAGACGCCGCTGCTGCTGCTGGACGAGCCGACGACGTACCTGGACATCCAGCACCAGATCGACGTCCTGGACCTGTGCGCCGAGCTGCACGAGGAGCAGGGGCGCACGCTGGTGGCCGTGCTGCACGACCTCAACCACGCCGCCCGCTACGCCACCCACCTCGTCGCCCTGCGCGAGGGCCGGGTCGTCGCCGAGGGCGCGCCGGACGACGTCGTCACCGCCGGACTGGTGGAGGAGGTCTTCGGGCTGCGCTGCCAGGTGATCGAGGACCCCGAGACCGGGACGCCGCTGGTGGTGCCGGCGGCGCGCACGGCCCGGTCGGGCGCGCGAAAGGGCAGAGCGACGAAGACCGCCGGGAAGGCCGGGGCCGAGGAGAACGCCGCCGTCGCTACAGAAGCTTCCTGAGCCGGAACAGGTCCAGCAGGCCCGCCTCCAGCCTCACCCGGCCCGCGCCCCAGGCGGTGGCGAAGTTCAGCGCGCCGCCGACCAGCGCGACCAGGTCGTCGCCGCTCATGGCGAGCCGTATCTGCGCCTTCTCGGGCGGCGGCCCCGGCACGGTGTCGCGCACGTCGATACGGCGGCCGGTGAGGCGGCCGACGAAGGTGACGTCGAGGTCCGTGATGTGGCAGCTGACCGAGCGGTCGAGCGCCGCCGCGTCGCGCACGTCCCCGTCGGCGTTCGCCATGTTGTCCGAGAGCTTCTCGAGTGCCGCGCGGCACTCCTCGATCGTGGCCATCGCGACCGACGGTACCCCAGGGCTTCGCGGTAGCGTCGGGGCATGAACGACTCTGTGACCGGGACGGAGGTCCCGCCGCACCCGGCGGACGGCCGCGCGCCGACCGGCCGGGGCCGCCCGGACCCCGAACCGGGCCTCCCCGGGGCCGATGCCGGCCTGCCGGATCCCGACTGCGGCCCCGCCGCGCCCGCCCCGCTGGACGTGCCCCGCACCTCCACCGGCGACCCCGGCGTCGACGCGGCCCTGGAGCGGCTCGGCGACGCCGACCACCTCGCCACCGACGGGCATGCGGCGGTGTACGAGGATGTACACCGGGGGCTGCGCGACGCGCTCACCGCGCTCGACGCCCGCCCGGGCTCCCCGGCCCCCGCACCGCCGTACCGACACAGGAGCTGAACAGAACGTGGCAGGAGTCGCACGTCGCCGTCTCGACGCGGAGCTGGTCCGCCGCAAGCTGGCGCGCTCGCGCGAGCACGCCAGCCAGCTGATCGCCGCCGGCCGGGTCACCGTCGGCAGGACCGTCGCGACCAAGCCCGCCACCCAGGTGGAGACCGCCGCCGCCATCGTCGTCCAGACCGACGACAGCGACCCCGACTACGTCTCGCGCGGCGGCCACAAACTGGCCGGAGCCCTCGACGCCTTCGTACCGCAGGGGCTCGTCGTCCGAGGGCGGCGGGCGCTGGACGCCGGCGCGTCCACCGGCGGCTTCACCGATGTGCTGCTGCGCGCGGGCGCCGCCCACGTCGTCGCCGTCGACGTGGGATACGGACAACTCGCCTGGTCTCTCCGACAGGATGAACGCGTCACCGTCAAGGACCGTACGAACGTACGTGAGTTGACGCTCGAGGCGATCGACGGAGAACCTGTGGACCTTGTCGTGGGCGACCTGTCCTTCATCCCGCTCGGACTGGTGCTGCCCGCCCTGGTGCGGTGCGTGCGGCCGGACGCCGACCTGGTGATGATGGTCAAGCCGCAGTTCGAGGTGGGGAAGGAGCGGCTGGGCAGCGGGGGTGTCGTACGGAGTCCGCAGCTGCGGGCGGAGGCCGTGCGGGGCGTGGCGGGCAGGGCGTGGGAGCTGGGGCTCGGGGTGCAGGGTGTCACCGCGAGTCCGCTGCCCGGACCCTCCGGCAACGTCGAGTACTTTCTGTGGCTGCGTGCCGGGGCGCCCGCCCTGGACCCGGCCGATGTTGACCGTGCAGTGGCGGAGGGGCCGCGTTGACACAGACTCAGGCTCGGACACAGACCCGGGCGCGTACCGTTTTCCTGCTGGCGCACACCGGGCGACCGGCGGCCGTGCGCAGTGCCGAACTGGTGGTCAAGGGACTGCTGCGCTCCGGGATCGGCGTACGCGTACTGGAGGCGGAGGCGTGCGACCTGCCGCTGCCGGGCGAGGTGGAGCTGGTCGCCGAGGCCACACCGCAGTGCCTGGACGGGTGCGAGCTGCTGATCGTGCTCGGCGGTGACGGCACGCTGCTGCGCGGCGCCGAGTTCGCCCGCGCCTCCGGGGTGCCGATGCTCGGCGTGAACCTCGGGCGGGTCGGGTTCCTCGCCGAGGCCGAGCGTGACGACCTCGACAAGGTCGTGGACCGGGTGGTGTCCCGGGCCTACGAGGTCGAGGAGCGCATGACCGTCGACGTCGTCGTGCACCGCAACGGCGACATCGTGCACACCGACTGGGCGCTGAACGAGGCGGCCGTGCAGAAGGTGTCCGCCGAGCGGATGCTGGAGGTCGTGCTGGAGATCGACGGCCGGCCGGTCACCGGGTTCGGCTGCGACGGGATCGTGTGCGCCACCCCGACCGGCTCCACCGCCTACGCCTTCTCGGCCGGCGGCCCCGTGGTGTGGCCGGAGGTGGAGGCGCTGCTCATGGTGCCGATCAGCGCCCACGCCCTGTTCGCCAAGCCCCTGGTCACCTCGCCGGACTCGGTGCTGGCCGTGGAGGTGCTGCCGCACGTCCCGCCGGGCGTGCTGTGGTGCGACGGGCGGCGCACGGTGGAGCTGCCGCCGGGGGCGCGCGTGGAGGTGCGGCGGGGCGCCGTGCCGGTGCGGCTGGCCCGGTTGCACCACGCCTCGTTCACCGACCGCCTGGTCGCCAAGTTCGCCCTGCCGGTCTCCGGCTGGCGCGGGGCGCCCCACTAGGGCGTGTGTTCGAAAACGGCGTCGTCCGCCCGAAGGGGGCCCGCGGTGTCCGGTGCGGTGGATCGCAAGGCGGAGGGCCGCCCGCGTGCTGGGCGTACGCGGGCGGCCCCGGCAACGCGGCCAGGCGCCGTGCAGGCGTCGCGGCCGGACGGGACTTGCGAAACACGCTCTGGCATCCGCCGGTCGCGGGGGCGGGCGGAGCAGGGCGACCGTCCCCCTCGGGCGGGGCGGCGTCGCACGAGGCGGCCAAAACCTCGTATGGTCGTCGTCGTGTTGGAGGAGATGCGGATACGGTCGCTCGGGGTGATCGACGACGCGGTCGTCGAGCTGTCACCCGGCTTCACCGCCGTCACGGGCGAGACCGGTGCGGGCAAGACCATGGTGGTCACCAGTCTGGGGCTGCTGCTGGGCGGGCGCGCCGATCCGGCGCTCGTGCGGATCGGGGCCGGCAAGGCCGTCGTGGAGGGCCGGGTGGCCGTGCCGCCGGGCGCCGCCGCGGTCGTCCGGGCCGAGGAGGCCGGCGCCGAGCTGGACGACGGGGCGCTGCTGATCAGCCGTACCGTCTCCGCCGAGGGGCGCTCCCGGGCGCACCTCGGCGGGCGGAGCGTGCCCGTGGGGCTGCTCGCCGAACTCGCCGACGACCTGGTGGCCGTGCACGGCCAGACCGACCAGCAGGGCCTGCTCAAGCTCAGCCGGCAGCGCCAGGCCCTCGACCGGTACGCGGGCGACGCCGTCGCCGTGCCGCTGGCCAAGTACACCGGGGCCTACAAGCGGCTGCGCGCGGTGGTCGCCGAGCTGGAGGAGATCACCACGCGCGCGCGGGAGCGGGCCCAGGAGGCCGACATGCTCCGCTACGGCCTGGAGGAGATCGCCGCCGTCGAGCCGCGCGCCGGGGAGGACGCGGAGCTGGCCGAGGAGGCCGAGCGGCTCGGCCACGCCGAGGCGCTGTCGTCCGCGGCGACGGTCGCGCACGCCGCTCTCGCGGGCAACCCGGAGGACCCCGAGGGCATCGACGCGGCCACCCTCGTCGCGGGCGCCCAGCGGGCCCTGGAGGCGGTGCGCGCCCACGACCCGGCCCTGTCGGACCTCGCCGACCGGATCGGGGAGATCGGCATCCTGCTCGGCGACGTGGCGGGCGAGCTGGCCGGGTACGCCGACGACCTGGACGCCGACCCGCTGCGGCTGGCGGCCGTGGAGGAGCGGCGGGCCGCGCTGACCGGGCTGACCCGCAAGTACGGCGAGGACGTGAACGCCGTGCTCGCGTGGGCCGAGCACAGCGCCGCCCGGCTGACCGAACTCGACTCCGACGACGAGCGGATCGGGGAGCTGACGGCCGAGCGGGACGCGCTGCGGGCCGAGCTGGGCGGCCTGGCGCAGGCGCTGACGGACGCCCGCACGGAGGCCGCCGAGCGGTTCGCGGCCGCCGTGACCGCCGAGCTGGCCTCGCTGGCCATGCCGCACGCGCGCGTGTCGTTCGACATCCGCCAGACCGAGGACCCGGAGGGCGTGGAGGTCGGAGGGCGGACCGTCGCCTACGGTCCGAACGGCGTCGACGAGGTCGAACTGCTGCTCGCCCCGCATCCGGGCGCGCCGCCCCGGCCGATCGCCAGGGGCGCCTCGGGCGGTGAGCTGTCGCGTGTGATGCTCGCCGTCGAGGTGGTCTTCGCGGGCACCGACCCGGTGCCGACGTACCTGTTCGACGAGGTCGACGCGGGCGTCGGCGGCAAGGCGGCCGTGGAGATCGGGCGGCGTCTGGCGAAGCTCGCCAGGACCGCGCAGGTCGTCGTGGTCACCCATCTGCCCCAGGTCGCCGCCTTCGCCGACCGGCAGCTGCTGGTGGAGAAGACGAACGACGGGTCGGTGACCCGGTCGGGCGTGAAGGTGCTGGAGGGCGAGGAGCGGGTCCGGGAACTGTCCCGGATGCTGGCCGGCCAGGAGGACTCCGAGACCGCCCGCGCCCACGCCGAGGAACTGCTGGCCACCGCCCGGGCCGATCTGTAGGGATGCGTAGGGTGGCGGGATGATCGTCCGTCCCTCCGCCTCGCTCGCCCTGTCCGCCGGTCTCACCCGGGCCTTCGCCGCCGCGCTGCGCGCCGCGCCGCCCGGCGGCCGCGGGCGCTGGGAGCGGACCAACCACGCGGGCCGGACCGTCGGGCTGTACGCCGGGCCCGCGACCGCGCTCGGCGCTGCGCTCGCAGCCGGGCGGATACGGCCGGCCGCCGCTCTCGCGGTGCTGGCCGCCGGCGCCTGCGGCGCCTACGACGACGTGGCCGGGGCGGGCGACCCGCGGCGCGGGTTCCGCGCCCACCTCACGGCCCTGCGCGACGGCGAGGTCACCAGCGGCGCGGTCAAGCTGTTCGGGATCGGCGCCGCCGCCCTGGCAGCCGGGGCGGCGCTGGAGGAACGGCCCGTTGACAAGGTGCTCGCGGGCGTGGTGATCGCCGGGGCCGCGCACGCCGTGAACCTGGTCGATCTGCGGCCCGGCCGTGCCGCCGGTGCGGTCCTCGCGCTCGCGGCGCCCGGACTGCTGCGGCGCGGGCCAGGGGCCGGACTGTCCGCCGTCGCCGCCGGGGCCGCCGCCGCGGTCCTGCCCGGAGACCTGGGGGAGAGCGAGATGCTCGGCGACGCCGGGGCGCACGCCCTGGGCGCGGCGCTCGGCGCGGCGGCCGTGGTGTGCAACGGGCGCGCCGGGCTGGTCGCCCACGCCGCCGCGGTGGTCGCCGCCGCCGTGTGCGGCGACCGGGTGAGCCGGCTCGCCCGCGCCATCTGAGCACCCGGCGCACGCGCCCCAAGCACCTCACATTCACTCATGTGGGTGACCTGGCGCACCGTGTCGGACCGTCACCGAGCGCTTTCCGCCATCCGTCGGCGCCGGAACACCCGTGCGTACTGGCATCCTTGAGGAGGAGGCGGCCCGCCGAGCGGACGCGCGCGGTCCGGCCCTCGGCTCGCGACCTTCCGCACGATCTTCGGTACGTTTCCCCGTGACCGACCGACGCCGCACCCGCCGGCGTCAGGCCGGCCGAGCCGCCCCGACGCCGAACCGACCGGCGCCGACCGTCCCACGCCGAACCAGGAGCCCCGGCAGCGTGAGCCCCGTGACCAGCCACGTAACGCACGGTCAGTCGCCGCTGCGCACCGTGCAGGTGCTGGGCGGCGGCAACGCCGGAAGCAGCGCGCACGTGCGCTCGCTGACCGCCGGGCTGGTCGCCAGGGGCGTACGCATCACGGTGTGCGCCCCCGACCACGTCGAGCGCGCCTACGGCTTCACCGCGGCCGGTGCCGAGCACGTCCACGTGCCGCGCAGCAGCGACCCGGTGTCCGTGGCCGCGCTGCGCACCGCCTGCGCGGGCGCCGACCTGGTGCACGCGCACGGACTGCACGCCTCCTTCCGGGCGGCGCTCGCCCTCAGCGGCCGCCCCACCCCGCTCGTCGTCACCTGGCACAACCACACCCACGCCGACGGACCCCGCGCGCACCTGCTGCGCCTGCTGGAGCGGCGTGCGGTCAAGGCCGCCACCGTCGTGCTCGGCACCACCTCGGAGCTGGTCGACCGGGCCCGGCGCAGGGGCGCGCGCGACGCCCGGCTCGCCGCCGTCGCCGTGCCCCGCCCGCACACAGCCCCCGCCCGCCCGGACCGCCCCGGCGCCAAGGTGCGCGCCGAACTCGGCGCCACCGGACGGCCGTTGCTCATCACCGTCGCCTCCCTCGACCCGCACCGCGGCCATGAACTGCTGTTGGACGCCGCCCGCGCCTGGCGCACCGCCGAACCCGTGCCGCTGGTCGTCGTCGCGGGCGAGGGACCGCTGCGCCCGGTGCTGCAACGGCGGATCGAGGGCGAGGGGCTGCCGGTGCGGCTGATCGGCCGCCGCGACGACGTCGCCGAACTCCTCGCCGCCGCCGACCTCGCGCTGCTGCCCGGCAGCTGGGAGGCCCGCTCCGTGCTCGCGCAGGAGGCCCTGCACGCACGCGTGCCGCTGGTCGCCGCGCGCACCGGCGGGATCGCCGAACTCGTCGGCGACGCCGCCGAACTCGTCCCGCACGGCGACGCGGAGGCGTTCGCCGCCGCCGTCCTGCGGCTGCTCGGCGATCCCGAACGCCGCCGGAGACTGGGGGAGGCGGGCGCCCTTCAGGCGGCCACCTGGCCCACCGAGGACGAGACGGTCGCCCAAGTGCTGAGTGTCTACGACGAGTTGACCCAGCCCCGGCCGTTCGGCCAGCGGTTCGTCACCTGACCCGCCGGGCCGGTTGCCCGAAGCACGGCTCAGGGCACGTGCCGGCGGGCGCGCAGGGCGAGGCTGAGGGCCAGCACCGTCTGCGGGTCGTCAAGGTCGGTGCCCAGCAACTCCCCGATCCGGGCAAGGCGGTTGTAGAGCGTCTGCCGGTTCAGATGCAGCTCGCGCGCCGTCTCCGCCTTGCGGCCCGCGTGCGCCAGATACGTCTGGAGCGTGGGCAGCAGCGGCGGCTTGGACCGGTTGTCGTGGTCGCGCAGTGGCCCGATCGCCCGGTCCACGAAGGCCGCCAGGTCCGGATGGTCGCGCAGCCGCCACAGCAGCAGATCGATGTCGAGGCGGCGGGCGTCGTACCAGGGCCGCTCCGGCAGGCCCTGCGCCGCCGTCGCCGTCTCCGCCGCGTGCCGCAGCCCCGCCGAGGCCGCCGCCCAGCCGCCCGCCACCCCGACCACCACCACCGGGGGCTGAGCACCCGGCCGGTGCATCCCGGCCCGCTCCACCCCGGCCCGCAGCGCCGCCGCGACCCGATCGGCCACCGCCGCCCGCTCCGTCTCCGCCCGCAGCCCGACCAGCAGTGGCACCCGGCCCTCGACCGGCCGCACGCCCAGCAGCACCGGCACGCCCACCGCGGCCAGCTCCTCGGCGACCGCGCGGGCCAGCACCGCCCAGCCGCCGCCGGGCGCGAGGGTGTCGCCGAGCCGCATCACCACGGGCAACAGGGGGCTCGCGCCCGGCTTGAAACCGAGGACGCGGGCCTGTGCCGGGGCGTCCTCGGCGGTGATCCGGCCCTCGGCGAGGTCGGTGAGGAAGTCGCCGCGGCCGCGTGCCGCCAGCTCCTCCTCCTGCCGGGCCTGCATCAGCACCACGGCGAGGATGCCGGCAGCGCGCTCGGCGGCCATCCGGTGCACCGGGGCGAGCGCGGCGCGCACCGGCAGCAGGACGAGCCGGGCGCGCACCGAGCCGGTGCCCGGGCCGCCGCCGGGCACGTCCACCAGGACCGAGCCGGCCGGCGGCGGGGTGTCCTTGTGCTGGCCGCGCAGGCCCTCCCAGACCTGGAGCGGGTCGGCCCCCTCGGGTCCGGGGCCGGCCGCGTACAGCAGCCGCCCGTCCGGGGTCTCCAGGAAGACCGGGTTGCCGGCGGCGCCGGCCAGGACGGCCAGCACCTGGGGGACCCCTCCGCCGCCGAGCAGTGCCTCGGTGCAGCGGCGGTGCACCTCCTCGGCGCGTTGCAGAAGGGCGTAGTGGCCGTTGACGATCTCCGTGTGGATCTCCTCGGTGACCGTCACGAACGGCACCTCCCGGTGCAGCTGGACGAGGGGGAGACCTGCGGTGCGGGCCGTGTCCACGAGGGTGGCCGGGAGGCGGGTGAAGCGGGGCCCCAGCTCCACGACGAGGGCGGCGATGCCGCGGTCGGCGAGGGTGCGGACGAAGGCGCGCTGGTCGGCGGGGCGGGTGCCGAGGCCGTAGCCGGTGGTGAGGAGGAGTTCGCCGCCCTTGAGGAGGGAGGCGATGTTGGGGACCTCGCCGGCGTGCACCCAGCGGACGGTGCGGGTGAGGCGGTCCGCGCCCGCCAGGATCTCTGGGAGGCCGCTGCGGAGGCCGGGGAGTTCGAGGGCGCGCTGGACTGTGATGCCGGCGCCCTCGGTGTCTGGTCGAGGGTCCATGAAAGCGGACGCTACCTGCAAGTTTGTCGGCTTGGGAGTTCTCGGGTGGCTGGAGCGTTCTGGGCGCGGGGAGGCTGGGGGTGGCGACCGGGGGGCGGGTGCCCACAAGCTTGGGGCGGCCGTGGGGCGGGGTGCGCTCGCCCCGCTTGAAGGGGGTGCCGCTGCGCCCGCCCGTGCCGCCCCCCCGGGGGGCCTCCCAGGCCCTTGAGGCACCAGGGAGGCACGACCGCCCGCAGCTATGGGTAAAACCCTGTCGCCGCCTGCGGCTGCCCACCCGTAGCCGCAGGCGGCGCGTTCAGCCTCCGTACGCCCCGCTCGCCGTCAGGCGGAGGGCCGTGTCGATCAGGGGGACGTGGCTGAAGGCCTGGGGGAAGTTGCCCACCTGGCGCTGGAGGCGCGGGTCCCATTCCTCGGCCAGCAGGCCCAGGTCGTTGCGGAGCGAGAGCAGCTTCTCGAACAGTTTGCGCGCCTCGTCCACCCGGCCGATCATCGCCAGGTCGTCGGCCATCCAGAACGAGCACGCGAGGAACGCGCCCTCGTCGCCGGGCAGGCCGTCCACGCCCGCGTGGTCGCCGTCGGTCGGGTAGCGCAGGATGAAACCGTCCGTGGTGGACAGCTCGCGCTGGATCGCCTCGATGGTGCCGATGACCCGCTTGTCGTCCGGCGGCAGGAAGCCCATCTGCGGGATCAGCAGCAAGGACGCGTCCAGCTCGCGGGAGCCGTAGGACTGCGTGAAGGTGTTGCGCTCCTTGTCGTACCCCTTCTCGCACACGTCCCGGTGGATCTCGTCGCGCAGTTCCTTCCAGCGCTCCAGCGGCCCGTCGACGTCGCCGGACTCCATCAGCTTGATCGTGCGGTCCACCGCGACCCACGCCATGACCTTGGAGTGCACGAAGTGGCGGCGCGGCCCGCGCACCTCCCAGATGCCCTCGTCCGGCTCCTGCCAGTGCTTCTCCAGGTAGCGGATCAGCTTCAGCTGGAGCAGGGAGGCGTAGTCGTTGCGCGCGAGACCCGTCATGTGGGCCAGGTGCAGGGCCTCGGTGACCTCGCCGTAGACGTCCAGCTGGAGCTGGTGCGCCGCGCCGTTGCCCACCCGGACCGGGGCGGAGTCCTCGTAGCCGGGCAGCCAGTCCAGCTCCGCCTCGCCGAGTTCGCGCTCGCCGGCGATGCCGTACATGATCTGGAGGTTCTCCGGGTCGCCCGCGACCGCGCGCAGCAGCCACTCGCGCCAGGCACGGGCCTCCTCGCGGTAGCCGGTGCGCAACAGCGAGGACAGGGTGATCGCCGCGTCGCGCAGCCAGGTGTAGCGGTAGTCCCAGTTGCGCACGCCGCCGATGTCCTCCGGCAGGGAGGTGGTCGGGGCGGCGACGATGCCGCCGGTGGGGGCGTAGGTCAGGGCCTTCAGCGTGATCAGGGAGCGGACCACGGCCTCGCGGTAGGGGCCGTGGTACGTACAGTGCCCGACCCACTCGCGCCAGAACTCCTCCGTCGCCTCCAGCGACTGCTCCGGCTCGGGCACCGGCGGCGGCTCCTTGTGCGAGGGCTGCCAGGAGATGGTGAAGGCGATCCGGTCACCGGGAGCGACGGTGAAGTCCGCGTACGTGGTGAGCGACTTGCCGTAGGTCTCCTCCGGTGTGTCGAACCACACGGAGTCCGGGCCGGCCACCGCCACCGTGCGCGTCTCGTGCCGGTGCACCCAGGGCACGATCCGGCCGTAGGAGAAGCGCATGCGCAGGGTCGAGCGCATCGGGACCCGGCCGGTGACGCCCTCCACGATGCGGATCACCTGCGGGGCGCCGTCGCGCGGGGGCATGAAATCGGTCACCCGGACCGTACCGCGCGGGGTGTCCCACTCCGATTCCAGGATCAGCGAGTCGCCGCGGTAGGTGCGCCGGGTGGCCGCGGGCGGCTCGGAGCCGGCCGGGTACGCGGGGCCGAGCCGCCAGAAGCCGTGCTCCTCGGTGCCCAGCAGACCGGCGAAGATGGCATGCGAGTCGAAGCGGGGCAGGCACAGCCAGTCGACCGTGCCGTCCCGGCAGACCAGGGCAGCGGTCTGCATGTCTCCGATGAGTGCGTAGTCTTCGATGCGCCCGGCCACGTGCAACTCCAGTCGAACGGCCACGTCACCCCGCAAATGGGGGCTGTCGCTTGGTGAGGTCAAGGGGTCGTTGTAATGCGACGTCGAGCGGTGAGGCAAACCGCCGGCCGTGGGGGCACGACGACGGACCTTGCTCAAACCATTGCTCAACGAACTGACGAGCTCTCGTTGTTCCGGTGTGTACGGGCGGGGGTGGTGCCGTCTTTCCGGTCCTGCTCGGCAGCGAGTGTCCGAGCAGGATACGACGCACGTACCTGATCCGCGTGCCGCTCCGGACAACCCGCCTGTGCCGAACGGGTGAGCGCCGGGTGAGGAGCCCGTGGCCGCCACGCACCGCTGACGACGCGTGTGCGGAGGGTGGCCGGAGGCCCTACCCGTCCGGCGCTGATACCCTGGTAGCCCGTGGACCGGTGGGCTCGAAACCCCCGAACCGCAGCGACGGCGCCTCAGCCGGAAAACCCGGGTTCCCCGGGCCGGACCGCCGTACCGCACGACAATTCGCGACCACGGGAGCCCCCTCTTGGCCATGCCGCCCGCTGCTTTTCGAAACAGCACAGCCACGACGACCAAGCACATCTTCGTCACCGGGGGTGTCGCCTCCTCGCTCGGCAAGGGCCTCACCGCCTCCAGCCTGGGCATGCTGCTCAAGGCCCGTGGCCTGCGCGTCGTGATGCAGAAGCTCGACCCGTACCTGAACGTCGACCCGGGCACGATGAACCCCTTCCAGCACGGTGAGGTGTTCGTCACCAACGACGGCGCCGAGACCGACCTGGACATCGGCCACTACGAGCGCTTCCTCGACCGCGATCTGGACGGCTCGGCCAACGTCACCACCGGCCAGGTGTACTCGACCGTGATCGCCAAGGAGCGGCGCGGCGAGTACCTCGGCGACACCGTGCAGGTCATCCCGCACATCACCAACGAGATCAAGCACCGCATCCGGCGCATGGCCACCGACGAGGTGGACGTCGTCATCACCGAGGTCGGCGGCACGGTCGGCGACATCGAGTCGCTGCCGTTCCTGGAGACCGTCCGCCAGGTCCGCCACGAGGTCGGCCGGGACAACGTCTTCGTGGTGCACATCTCGCTGCTGCCCTACATCGGCCCGTCCGGCGAGCTGAAGACCAAGCCCACCCAGCACTCGGTGGCCGCGCTGCGCAACATCGGCATCCAGCCGGACGCCATCGTGCTGCGCTGCGACCGCGAGGTGCCCACCGCCATCAAGCGGAAGATCTCGCTGATGTGCGACGTGGACGAGGCCGCCGTCGTCGCCTGCCCCGACGCCCGCTCGATCTACGACATCCCGAAGGTCATCCACGGCGAGGGCCTGGACGCCTACGTCGTGCGCAAGCTCGACCTGCCGTTCCGGGACGTGGACTGGACGACCTGGGACGACCTGCTCGACCGCGTCCACAACCCCGAGCACGAGATCACCCTCGCCCTGGTCGGCAAGTACATCGACCTGCCCGACGCCTACCTCTCGGTGACCGAGGCGCTGCGCGCCGGCGGTTTCGCCAACAGGGCCCGCGTCAAGATCAAGTGGGTCACGTCCGACGACTGCAAGACCCCGGCCGGGGCCGCGCAGCAGCTCGGCGACGTCGACGGCATCTGCATCCCGGGCGGCTTCGGCGACCGCGGCGTGCTCGGCAAGGTCGGCGCGATCCGCTACGCCCGCGAGAACAGGATCCCGCTGCTGGGCCTCTGCCTGGGCCTGCAGTGCATCGTGATCGAGGCCGCGCGCAACCTGGCCGAGATCTCCGACGCCAACTCCACCGAGTTCGACCCGGCCACCGGCCACCCGGTGATCTCCACCATGGCCGAGCAGCTGGACATCGTGGCCGGTGAGGGCGACATGGGCGGCACCATGCGGCTCGGCATGTACCCGGCCAAGCTGGCCGAGGGCTCCATCGTGCGCGAGGTCTACGACGGCAAGGAGTACGTCGAGGAGCGCCACCGCCACCGCTACGAGGTGAACAACGCCTACCGCGCCGAGCTGGAGAAGAAGGCGGGCATCGTCTTCTCCGGCACCTCCCCGGACGGCAAGCTCGTCGAGTACGTCGAGTACCCGCGCGACGTCCACCCCTACCTGGTCGCCACCCAGGCCCACCCCGAGCTGCGCTCGCGGCCGACCCGCCCGCACCCGCTCTTCGCCGGCCTGGTGAAGGCCGCGGTCGAGCGGAAGACCGTCGGCTGACACACCGGGTTGTACGGTTGCCGGGGTGCGCACCTGCCGAAGGTGGGCACCCCGGTTTCCGTAAGGCGGCGGCAGCCGCGGGCCGTGGGCGCGTGAGGGAAGGACAGGGCATGACGATCAAGGACACCCCGGAGGAGTGGGAGATCCGGGGGAGCGAGACCCCGTTCACAGGGGCCAAGACCTCGGTCCGCACCGACGAGGTGGTCATGCCCGACGGCTCGGTGGCCCGCCGCGACTACCAGGTCCACCCCGGCTCCGTGGCCGTCCTCGCCCTGGACGCCGACGACCGGGTCCTGGTCATCCGTCAGTACCGCCACCCGGTGCGCGAGCGGCTCTGGGAGATCCCGGCCGGCCTGCTCGACGTGCCCGGCGAGAACCCGCTGCACGCCGCCCGGCGCGAGCTGTACGAGGAGGCGCACGTCAAGGCGGAGGACTGGCGGGTGCTGACCGACGTGTACACCACCCCCGGCGGCTGCGACGAGGCCGTGCGGATCTTCCTCGCCCGGGACCTGTCGGAGGCGGAGGGGGAGCGCTTCGCGGCCGAGCACGAGGAGACCGACATGGAGCTGGCCCGGGTGACGGTGGAGGAGCTGGTGCAGGGCGTCCTCGCGGGTGACCTGCACAACAACTGCCTGGTGGTCGGCGTGCTCTCCCTGGTCGCGGCCCGCGGCGGCCCCGGCCTGGACGCCCTGCGCCCGGCCGAGGCGCCCTGGCCGGCCCGGCCCTTCGAGTCCTGACGGCCGGGCCTTCGCGTCCGCGCGGCCCGCACCTTCGCGTCCTGCACGAAGACACCCTCCTTCCGGTGTGACGATCGCTTGATCCGATTGGGCGATGTATCCGCGCCGCCCGTCACGGCACGTCGCAGAGCGTGAACTAGGCTCTGAGGACGCCCGTACCGGAAGATCCGGCGGGCTCGCGCGTGCGGTGGGACGGGAGTGTGGCCCGTGACGGATCAGGCGGTGGACGCAGACGGTGTGACCCTGTCGGGAGCCGACCGGTCACCGACGGCCACGACGAGCGTCTTCCTGGGCCGCACACGGGAGTTGAAGGAGCTGCGCGCCGACATCGAGCGCGCCGGCCTGGACACCATCTCCGGCCGCAAGGCCCCCCGCGCGCGCGTGCTGCTCATCGCCGGCCGCCCCGGCTCCGGCCGCAGCGCGCTCGCCGGGGAACTGGTCCGGCAGGTCGCCGAGCGTTACCCGGACGGGGTGCTGCGCACGCGGCTCACCGAACCCGACGGAGCTCCCGTACCCGTCGAACGCGCCGCCGGCGAACTGCTCGCCGCCCTCGGCCTGCCCGTCCCGCCCGGCGCCGCCGAGGACGAGCTGACCGAGGCGCTGCGCGCCGCCCTCGCCGAGCGCCGGGTGCTGCTCCTGCTGGACGACGCCACCGGCGCCGAACAGGTCGACCCGCTGCTGCCGGACAACGCCGACTGCCTGCTCGTCGCCGTCTCCCGCGGCCCGCTCACCGGCATCGCCGACGTCCGCCCCTGCACCCTCGGCGGCCTGGACGCCAAGTCCGGGGTCGAGCTGCTGGCGCAGCACATCGACCCGGTGCGCATCACGGTGGACCCGCGCGCCGCCGAGTCCCTCGTGGAGGTGTGCCAGGGACAGCCCGCCGCGCTCACCCTGGCCGGCGGCTGGCTCGCCGCCCACCCCAAGGCGGCCGTCTCCGACCTCGCCAAGCAGCTGCACGCCGACCAGGAGGAGGGCGCCGCGCTCGACCGCGTCCTGCGGTTCGCGCACGACTCCCTGCCCGGCTCCGCGGCCCGGGTGCTGCGGCTGCTCGCCCTCGCCCCGGCCGGTGACGTGGACCCGCAGACCGCCTCCGCGCTGGCCGGGTGCTCGCTGGAGAGCGCCCGGGACCTGCTCGACGACTTCACCGGCCTCGGCCTGCTGCGCGCCGTGCCCTCGCCGCTGCCCGCCTACGAGGTGCCCGGCTGTCTGCACCCGGGGCTGCTGGCCCTGGCCGAGCGCCGGGAGCGCCCCGCCGAGCTGCAGCTGGCCCGGGCGCGGATGCTGGAGCGGACCGTACGGCTGCTGCAGTCCTGCCGGGCGATCACCGAGACCGACAGCGAGGAGACCCGCGAACGGCTCAAGAACCTGCCGCCCGGCCTGCGCTTCCCGCACCCGCGGGCCGCCGAGGAGTGGCTGCGCGCCCGCCGGCCCGCCCTGCTCGCCGCCGCGCGGCTCGCGGTCGCCGACGGGGAGCTGGACACCCTGGCCCGCCGGCTGATGTCCCAGCTGGTACGGGCCATGGTCGCCCACCTCGGCACCCAGGCCGCCGCCGGCGACCTCTACGGCGTCCACCGGCTGGTCCTGGACGTGGCCCGGCGCCGCCATCTGCCCCGCGAGCAGGCCGCCGCCCTGCTGAACCTCGCCGATCTCGACGCCCGCACCGGCCGCACCGCAGACGCCCTGGCCCGCTACCGGGCCGCGCTGGACGCCGGACGCGCGGCGAACGACCCGTACGCGACCGGCCGCGCGATGGAATCCGTAGGCGGCGCCCACCAGGAGCTGGGCGACTTCGACCGGGCGGCCGACTGGTTCGGCCGGGCCCTCGCGCAGCGTCTGGCCCGCGACGAACGCGAGGACGCCGCCCGGCTGTACGGCCGGATCGCGACCGCCCACACCTACGCGGGCCGCTACGGCGAGGCGCTGCGCAACTGGCGGGCCGCCGTCGCAGCGCACCGCAAGGCCGGTGATGTCGCCGCCCACGCGCGGGCGTTGAGCGAACTGGCGCGGGTCCAGGAGTACGCCGGACGGCCCGAGGACTGCCTGCGCACCTGCCAGGAGGCCGTCGAGCTGGCCCGCCGCGCCGAGGACGTACGGCTCCAGGCGGCGCTCCAACTGCGGCTCGCCGACACCCTGGAACGGCTCGGCGATCCGGCCGCCGCGGCGCTGCACCGGGGCGCCGCCGAACGTCTGCTCGCCGGCGAGATCCGGCCGTCCGGCGCCGCCGAGGAATCCACGGCGGAGGACGGCCAGGACGGCACATCACAGGAACACGGCGCTAACGCCTGCGAAATCCGCAGCACATCTGCTGAAGATTGATGCAATGAAAGGCTAGACAGCGAGAACGCCTTCATTAAACTGGCTCTGCCGCTCGCTCTCCTGCGGTGTCTCCTGGTATGCCCCCGCATGCCGGGGTACGTCTTGTATTGCCCCACATTCTCTGAGTCAAGGACCGTGATCGACGTGAAGGTCGGCATCCCCCGCGAGGTCAAGAACAACGAGTTCCGGGTGGCCATCACCCCCGCCGGCGTGCACGAGCTGGTGCGCAACGGTCACCAGGTCGTCGTCGAGCGGAACGCCGGCGTCGGCTCCTCGATTCCGGACGCGGAGTACCTGGCCGCCGGCGCCGAGATCCTGGAGACGGCCGACGAGGTCTGGGCCGCCGCCGACCTGCTGCTGAAGGTCAAGGAGCCGGTCGCCGAGGAGTACCACCGCCTCCGCAAGGACCAGATCCTCTTCACCTACCTGCACCTTGCCGCCTCCAAGGAGTGCACGGACGCCCTCCTGGAGTCCGGCACCACGGCGATCGCCTACGAGACCGTCGAGCTGCCGAACCGCGCGCTGCCGCTGCTCGCCCCGATGTCCGAGGTCGCGGGCCGCCTCGCCCCGCAGGTCGGCGCCTACCACCTGATGGCCGCCGCCGGCGGTCGCGGTGTGCTGCCGGGCGGCGTCCCGGGCGTGCCGGCCGGCAAGGCCGTCATCATCGGCGGCGGCGTCTCCGGCTGGAACGCCGCGCAGATCGCCATCGGCCTGGGCTTCCACGTGACCCTGCTCGACAAGGACATCAACAAGCTCAAGGAGGCCGACAAGATCTTCGGTACGAAGATCCAGACCGTCGTCTCCAACGCCTTCGAGCTGGAGAAGGCCTGCCTGGAGGCCGACCTCGTCGTCGGCGCGGTGCTCATCCCGGGCGCCAAGGCCCCCAAGCTGGTCACCAACGAGCTGGTCTCCCGGATGAAGTCCGGAAGTGTCCTTGTCGACATCGCGATCGACCAGGGCGGCTGCTTCGAGGACTCGCACCCGACGACCCACGCCGAGCCGACCTTCAAGGTCCACGGATCGGTCTTCTACTGCGTCGCCAACATGCCCGGCGCGGTGCCCAACACCTCCACCTACGCGCTGACCAACGCCACGCTGCCGTACATCGTCTCGCTCGCCAACAACGGCTGGGTCGAGGCGCTGCGCCGCGACGCCGCGCTCGCCAAGGGTCTCAACACCCATGACGGCAAGGTCGTTTACAAGGAGGTCGCCGAGGCGCACAACCTGGAGCACGTCGCGCTGGAGACCGTGCTCGGCTGACCGCGCGGCCGCGCCGCCGGCCAAGTCCCCAGGGACCACAAGGCGATACGTCAACGTGTGTCGTCAACCCCGCACACCCGGCCGGACCTTGCCCGACAAGGTCCGGCCGGGTGTGTGTATGGTCACTTCGCCGCACTCGGCCAACTCGCCTCGAACGCAACCATTCGACCGATTCACGCACCGGTGAAACCTGCTGTGCGACGGTTGTACGCCCTTGACAGGGGGATGTTTCATTGCCGACACATCGGGCCGGGTCCGGCGGATTGTGTTGCTGCGGACGCCCGACACGCCATAGAGTCGCCAAACGTCGGCATGGTGCCACGCTGACCTGTCTAGAAGTTTCCTGGTCACCAAGGAGGTAAGACGACTTGTGAATGAGTCGACATTTTCTCCCGGGGGTGGTCAACCAGGAATGCCTGCGCGGGGCCAGGGCTCCACGGGGCTCGAGGCTGTCGGCTCCGTAGCTGTGCGCACCTTCGCAGCCCACCAGGGTCACCGGTTCCCAGGGGTGACCCAGCCAGGACACCAGAGCATGGATGGCCATCACGTGAACGCCATGGCCGGCGACGGAAGTGGCGCGCCCCACAACCACTTCGCCGACTACGACGAACTGCCCGAGGGGCACTTCTACGACCCCGACGCCGAGTACGAGCCCGATCCGGAGTACGCGGCCACGCTCGCGCCCGACGCGGCACGCCAGCGCCGTGAGCGCGTGGGCCCGACCGGACGCCCGCTGCCGTACTTCCCGATCCCGGGCCCGCTGACCGACCACGGCCCCGCGAAGATCATCGCGATGTGCAACCAGAAGGGCGGCGTCGGCAAGACGACGTCGACCATCAACCTGGGCGCCGCGCTCGCGGAGTACGGCCGCAGGGTGCTGCTCGTGGACTTCGACCCGCAGGGCGCGCTGTCGGTCGGCCTCGGCGTCAACCCGATGGAGCTGGACCTCACCGTCTACAACCTGCTCATGGAGCGGGGCATGTCCGCGGACGAGGTGCTGCTCAAGACGGCGGTCCCCAACATGGACCTGCTGCCGAGCAACATCGACCTGTCGGCCGCCGAGGTCCAGCTGGTCTCCGAGGTCGCCCGCGAGTCGACGCTCCAGCGCGCGCTGAAGCCGCTGATGGACGACTACGACTACATCGTCATCGACTGCCAGCCCTCGCTCGGCCTGCTCACCGTCAACGCGCTCACCGCGGCGCACAAGGTGATCGTGCCGCTGGAGTGCGAGTTCTTCGCGCTGCGCGGGGTCGCGCTGCTCACCGAGACCATCGAGAAGGTCCAGGAGCGCCTGAACCCGGATCTGGAGCTGGACGGCATCCTCGCCACGATGTACGACTCGCGCACCGTGCACAGCCGCGAGGTGCTCGCACGGGTCGTCGAGGCGTTCGACGACCACGTGTACCACACGGTCATCGGGCGCACGGTCCGCTTCCCGGAGACCACGGTCGCCGGCGAACCGATCACCACGTACGCCTCCAACTCCGTCGGCGCCGCCGCCTACCGCCAGCTCGCCAGGGAGGTGCTCGCCCGGTGTCACGCCGAGTGAGTCTGCCCGGGGCCGACGAACTGTTCCGTACGACAGGGGGGACGGCGCTCCAGGCGTCCACTCCCCGGCGCCAGGCCGGCGGCGAGGGCCGGGTGCCCGCCCCCGCGGGGGAGGCCGATCCCTCCGCCCCGGCGGAGGACGCCCCGCAGTCGGTGCCCGCGCAGGGCGGCGACGGGGACGGCGCGGAGCACGCGGCGGCCGACGCGGAGGCGGGCGGGACCGGTGAGTCCCGCAGCCGCGGTGTGACGGAGGCCGCGGAGAGGTCCGGGCGGCGGGCGGGCGCACCGGAGGGCGCCGACCCCGCGGCGGCCGCCCCGCGCAAGCGCGGACGGGCGGCGGCCCGGCGGCCCAGCGGGCGCGAACGGCACGACGAGAAGATCACGGTCTACGTCTCCGCCGAGGAGCTGATGGACCTGGAACACGCGCGCCTGGTGCTGCGCGGCGAGCACGGGCTGGCCGTGGACCGCGGGCGCATCGTCCGCGAGGCGGTCGCGGTCGTCCTCGCCGATCTGGAGACCCGCGGGGACGCCAGCATCCTCGTACGCCGCCTGCGCGGACGGTAGCGGTAGCCTGCGGAGGTCATGACCTCGAACGACGTTCCCCCGGCCGGCCCGGGCCGCAGACGCGCCCTGGGCAGGGGCCCGGGCACGAGCGCCCCACCCCCGCCCACCGAGCCGCCCCAGCCCCCGATGACGCCGGACGAACCGACGCGACGGGACGCGCCTGCGGCGCCTGCCGGTTCTGCGGTGCTTGACGGGCCTGCGGTGGATGGTGGGCCCGCGGAGACTGGTGGGCCGGCGCGGGCGGAGATGCCCACGGCGCCGGACGGGTCGGAGCCGGTCGATGCGCCTGCGGCCCCTGGGGGGCCGGCGCGAGCGGAGCCGCCCGCGGCGCCTGACGGGCCGGGGCGGGCTGAGGTGTGCGCGGTGCGCGATGAGCCGGTACAAGCGCCTGCGACGACTGCCGAGGCGGCGCTCGGCGGGGTGGTGGTGCCCGGTGAGGCGGCGCGGCCCGGGGCGGCGACGGCACCGGGAGCGCCCGTCGAACCGGTGGAGCGTCGTGCCACGCCGTCCGCCGCCGGCGCGGGTCCGGAGGCCGGGCCCCGCCCGGACCGTCCCGGGACCGGCGCCCCGGGTACGGACCGGTGGAAGGCCGACCCGCACGCCGACTCGGACACCCCTGGGCCGGCGGCCGAACCCCGCACCCTGCCGCCGGAGGCCGCTGCCGTTCCGGCGGACGGTCAGGCGGGCGGCGCTGGGGCGGGCGACGGGGCCGGGGTCTTCAAGGTGCGGCTCTCCAACTTCGAAGGCCCCTTCGACCTGCTGCTCCAGCTGATCGGCAAGCACAAGCTGGACGTCACCGAGGTCGCGCTGTCGAAGGTGACCGACGAGTTCATGGCGTACATCCGGGCGATGGGGCCGGACTGGGACCTGGACGAGACGACGGAGTTCCTGGTCGTGGCCGCCACACTGCTCGACCTCAAGGCGGCCCGGCTGCTGCCCGCCGCCGAGGTGGAGGACGAGGCCGACCTCGCCCTGCTGGAGGCCCGCGACCTGCTCTTCGCCCGCCTGCTCCAGTACCGGGCGTACAAGCAGATCGCCGACATCTTCAACCGGCGCCTGGACGAGGAGGCCCGCCGCCACCCCCGTACCGTCGGCCTCGAACCGCACCACGCCGAACTGCTGCCCGAGGTCGTCATCAGCATCGGCCCGGAGGGCTTCGCCCGGCTCGCCGTCAAGGCGATGCAGCCGAAGCCCAGGCCGCAGGTGTACGTCGACCACATTCACGCCCCCCTGGTCAGCGTGCAGGAGCAGGCCGCGATCGTGGTGGCCAGACTGCGCGAGCTGGGCGAGGCGGGCTTCCGCACCCTGGTCGAGGACACCGACGACACCCTGACCGTCGTCGCCCGCTTCCTCGCCCTGCTGGAGCTGTACCGGGAGAAGGCCGTCGCCCTGGAGCAGGAGACGGCCCTCGGCGAGCTGACCGTGCGCTGGACGGGCGGCGACGGTGACGGGACGCCACGGGTCACCGACGAGTTCGACCGCCCGCCCGAGCAGCCCGAGAAGTCCAAGGAGGAGGAGAACAAGCCGTGAGCGAGGACACCACCGAGGTCCCGGCCGGGCTGCGCGGCGTCGCCGACCTCGGCCTCAAGCCCGCCCTGGAGGCGGTCCTGATGGTCGTGGACGAGCCCGCGACCGAGGAACAGCTGGCGAAGACCCTCCAGCGCCCCAGGCGGCAGATCGCGGAGGCGCTGCGCGAGCTGGCCGACGAGTACTCCGCGCAGGGCCGCGGCTTCGAGCTGCGGACGGTCGCCGGCGGCTGGCGCTACTACACCCGCCCCGAGTACGCGGCGGCCGTGGAGACCTTCGTCCTGGACGGCCAGCAGGCCCGCCTCACCCAGGCCGCGCTGGAGACCCTGGCCGTGGTCGCCTACCGTCAGCCGGTCAGCCGCAGCAGGGTCTCCGCGGTGCGCGGAGTCAACTGTGACGGCGTGATGCGCACCCTGCTCCAGCGCGGACTGGTCCAGGAGGCGGGCACGGAACCCGAAACAGGTGCGATCCTGTACACGACGACGAACTACTTCCTGGAGCGGATGGGCCTGCGCGGTCTGGACGAGCTCCCGGAGCTCGCGCCCTTCCTCCCGGAGGCGGAGGCGATCGAGGCCGAGACCCAGGAAGGGGTGCCGTCGTTCGACCCGGACGCCCCCGATGACGGCCCGGGGCCCCGGACGACCGTCCGGGGGTACGACGACGCAGACGACCAGACGGACATTTGATGCGAAGCAGCGGCAGGAACGGCGGACACGGCGGGCGCGGCAACCACCGCGGCGCCGGCAACGACAGGGACGACAAGCAGGGGCAGGGCCGCCCCCGCAAGCCCCGTCCCGAGGAGCGCCGCTACGACGTGGGCCCCGGCGCCACGAAGGACGGCCCCAAGGCGGGCCGAGGCGGCGCGGCCCGCGGCGGCGCCAAGGGCGGCCCCAAGCAGGGCCAGCAGCGCGGCGGCCGTACGGCCCCGGCGCGCTCGCGCGAGTACGAGGCGCGGGCCGAGGAACGCAACCGCGAGCGCTACGCGGGCAAGAAGGACATCAAGCCGCCCAAGACCTTCCCCGGCGCCGAGCAGGAGGGCGAGCGGCTCCAGAAGGTCCTCGCCCGCGCCGGCTACGGCTCGCGGCGCGCCTGCGAGGAGCTGATCGAGCAGGCCCGCGTCGAGGTCAACGGCGAGATCGTGCTGGAACAGGGCAAGCGGGTCGACCCGGAGAAGGACGAGGTCAAGGTCGACGGCCTGACCGTGGCCACGCAGTCGTACCAGTTCTTCTCGCTGAACAAGCCCGCCGGCGTCGTCTCCACCATGGAGGATCCCGAGGGCCGCCAGTGCCTCGGCGACTACGTCACCAACCGCGAGACGCGGCTGTTCCACGTGGGCCGGCTCGACACCGAGACGGAGGGCGTCATCCTGCTCACCAACCACGGCGAGCTGGCGCACCGCCTCACCCACCCCAAGTACGGCGTGCGCAAGACCTACCTCGCGCACATCGTCGGCCCGATCCCGCGCGACCTCGGCAAGCGCCTGAAGGACGGCATCCAGCTGGAGGACGGCTACGCGCGCGCGGACCACTTCCGGGTGGTCGAGCAGACCGGCAAGAACTACCTCGTCGAGGTCACCCTGCACGAGGGCCGCAAGCACATCGTGCGCCGCATGCTCGCCGAGGCGGGCTTCCCGGTCGACAAGCTGGTCCGCACCGCCTTCGGCCCCATCACCCTGGGCGACCAGAAGTCCGGCTGGCTGCGCCGGCTGTCCAACACCGAGGTCGGCATGCTGATGCAGGAAGTCGACCTCTAGTGCGGTGACCGGGAAGGTTCACCGGCTCGCGACGCCCGGCACGGCACCTCGCCGCGTCGTCCCATCACCCGGGTACACCCGGTTCGCGGGTGATGCTCCGCCCTGCGAGGCTCCCCCACTGCCCGAACGGCGCGGGAGGTGCCCCCGTCACCGGACGCCGCGAGCTGCCCGGCAAACCCTCCCGGTCACAGCACCAGGGCCTCTCGTTCGGATCATGCCGGGCTCGCGGGGGCCGGCACCGCGGCCCCGAGCTCTTCGAGCAGGGGCCCTTGCTGCCTGAACGGCGCGGGAGGTGCCCCCGTCACCGGCCCCGCTCCCCGATCCGGCCTGAGCCGAACGAAAGACCCTGGGCCTCCAGGCCTCCCGGCCGCCGGACCGGCTCCCGGAGGGCCGAGGCGTGGCGGACCCGGTGCAGGAAGTCCGCCACGCGGCGGTGATCGGGTTCCGCCGGCAGGGGCGTGCTTCCGGCGGCCGTCTCGGCCTCGGCCGCCAGGCGCGCCATCCGGGCCTCGACCCGGGGCCAGCGCACCTCGCCGCGTTTCACCGCCAGCAGGCCCTCGCGCTCCGCGCCCACGTCCACGGTGAGCCGGCCGGTGCGCAGCAGATCGCGGGCGCTGATCAGCAGCCGCAGCAGATGCATGGCGTGCTTCCAGCGCGGGGCGCCGTGCGTGCGCAGATCGGCGTCGAGCTTGCGGCGCTGCCCGAGCGCGTACCCCGTGAAGCTCTCGTACGCCCTGCGGGACAGGAACGCCTCCCGCAGGGCGAGCAGCTCCCGGCCCGTGGCGTCGGCGTGCTCGACGAGCGGGGAGTGCAGGCACTCCAGGATGTTGGGATTGGCGCGCAGGGCCAGTTCGCAGAAGCGTTCCAACTCCCAGCTGAACTGCTCGGGCAGCGGACCGTCCACGTGCGCGGGCGGCTTCTCGAAGCGCCAGAACAGCGCGGTGGGGGCGACGTAGACGCCCCGGCGGTCGGTGTCGCTGTCGTCCGTGGCCAGCCCGAAGGCGCGCGAGCCCGTCACACAGGCGTAGATCGTGTGGTCGCGCACCAGGTCCTCGGGCTGCATGACCCGGAGCGTACGCGCCACCTCACGTCAGGCGGATGGAATTTCCCGCCACCTCGATCTTCTTCGGGGCCAGCGGATGGGTCGCCGGGCCCCGCGCCACCGTGCCGTCGGCGACGTGGAACATGCTGCCGTGGCAGGGGCAGTCGATGGTGCCGTCCGCGACCTTGGCCACCGTGCAGCCCTGGTGGGTGCAGACGGCCGAGAAGGCCTTGAACTCGCCCTCCTTCGGCTGGGTGACGACGATCTTGTGCTCGGCGAAGATCTTGCCGCCACCGACGGGGATCTCGCTCGTGCTGGTCAGCTCCTGCGCCATGGCGCTCTGCGCGGCGGAGGAGGCCGCGGCGGGGGAGGAGACCGGCGCCGAGGCGGCGGGGGACCGCTCGGTCGAACCGGTGTCGGACGAGTTCGAGTCGCTGCAACCGGTGGCCACGAGCGCCGCCGCGCCCGTCGCGAGAACCGTGCGCCGGGACGATCCGGTCGATCCCTGAGTCATGCCGTCGCTCCGAGGGGTGCCGAGGAGGGAGATCGCTCCGAGTGGAGCGGCAGCATCCTCCCACCAATAAGCCCCAGGACGAAGCAAATCGACAGCGAGTACCACGAATGGTTCTTTTCCCTCCCTTTGCCCGCGGCGCCCCGTCCGGGTCCGCGGCCTCCCGCCCGCGCCCACGGCGTCTCAGCGGGCGGGCGGCGCACGCTCGCCGCACCGCGGCTGACTAGGCTGGGCGCCCGAGTCCGACACCCATGTCAGCAAGGAGCAGCGCCGTGGCGGTACGAGCGGTCCGGGGAGCCGTCCAGCTGGAGCGGGACGAGGCCGGTCATATGAGCGAGCAGGTGGAAGCCCTGCTCACCGCCGTCCTGGAACGGAACGGCCTGACCGCCGACGACCTGATCAGCATCTGGTTCACGGCCACCCCCGATCTGCACAGCGACTTCCCGGCCGCCGCGGCCCGCCGGCTCGGCATCCTCGACGTCCCGCTGATCTGCGCGCAGGAACTGGACATCGAGGGCGCCATGCCGCGCGTGGTGCGGGTCCTCGCGCACATCGAGTCCGACCGGCCGCGCGCCGAGATCGCCCATGTCTACCTCGGCGCCGCCGCCGCCCTGCGCAAGGACATCGCCCAGTGAGGACCGCACTCGTCGTCGGCACCGGCCTCATCGGCACCTCCGCCGCCCTGGCCCTGACCGCGCGCGGCGTGACCGTGCACCTGGCCGACCACGACCCCGGACAGGCCCGTACGGCCGCCGCGCTCGGCGCCGGGACGGACGAGGCCCCGGACGGGCCGGTGGACCTCGCGATCGTGGCCGCCCCGCCGGCGTACGTCGCCGACGTCCTGGCCGACGCCATGCGCCGGGGCGTGGCCCGCGGCTACCTGGACGTGGCCAGCGTCAAGGGCGGGCCGCGCCGCGAACTTCAGGCGCTGGGCCTGGACCTGACCGGCTACATCGGCACCCACCCCATGGCGGGCCGGGAGAAGTCGGGCCCGCTGGCCGCGTCCGCCGACCTCTTCGAGGGCCGCCCCTGGGTGCTCACCCCGACCCGCGACACCGACACCGAGGTCCTGAACCTCGCCCTGGAGCTGGTCTCGCACTGCCGCGCGGTGCCCGTCGTCATGGACGCCGACGCCCACGACCGCGCCGTCGCCCTGGTCTCGCACATGCCGCACCTGGTCTCCAGCATGGTCGCCGCGCGCCTGGAGCACGCCGAGGAGGCCGCCGTACGGCTGTGCGGGCAGGGCATCCGGGACGTGACCCGGATCGCCGCCTCCGACCCGCGGATGTGGATCGACATCCTCTCCGCCAACCCCGGGCCGGTCGCCGACCTGCTCTCCGACGTCGCCGCCGACCTGGAGGAGGCGGTGCGGTCGCTGCGCGCGCTCCAGTCCGCCGACCAGGACAAGCGGCGCGAGGGCGTCGCCGGCATCGAGGACGTACTGCGCCGGGGCAACGCCGGCCAGGTCCGGGTGCCCGGCAAGCACGGGGCCGCGCCGCGGGCCTACGAGGTGGTCGTCGTCCTCATCGACGACCAGCCCGGCCAGCTGGCCCGCATCTTCGCCGACGCCGGACTGGCCGGCGTCAACATCGAGGACGTGCGCATCGAGCACGCCACGGGTCAGCAGGCGGGCCTGGTCCAGCTCCTGGTCGAGCCGAAGGCCGCCCCCGTCCTCACGGCGGCCCTGCGCGAACGGGGCTGGTCGGTCCGCCAGTAGCGGCTCTGCCGACCGGTACGGACGGTGGGACCGGGCCGGAGCGGGGGGCGACCGGCCGGACCGGCCTGCCGGCCGTGGCCCGGATCCACCGTTCATCCGGCCGCCAGGACCGTGGCCCTCGGCCGTCAGGAGGGGGTCGGGAAGCCAGTAACCTTGTGCGGGGCGCCCTCGCGTCCCGCCACCCGTCCGCCACCCTTCACCAGGAAGGTGCCCCGCTGTGGAAAACGGCGCCGCCCGGACCGCCCCGCCCGTGATTGTCGCCATCGACGGCCCCTCCGGCACGGGCAAGTCGAGCACGTCCAAGGCCGTCGCCGCGCAGCTCGGCCTCAGCTACCTCGACACCGGCGCCCAGTACCGGGCGATCACCTGGTGGATGGTGACCAACGGCATCGACACCGACGACCCGACCGCGATCGCCGCCGTGGCCGGCAAGCCCGAGATCGTCTCCGGCACCGACCCGGCCCACCCGACGATCACCGTCGACGGCGTGGACGTGGCCGGCCCGATCCGCACCCAGGAGGTCACCTCCAAGGTCAGCGCGGTCAGCGCCGTACCGGAGGTACGGGCGACCATCACCGAGCTCCAGCGCACGCTGGCCTCCGCCGCACCGGCCGGCATAGTCGTCGAGGGTCGCGACATCGGCACCACCGTGCTGCCCGACGCCGACCTGAAGATCTTCCTCACCGCCTCCCCGGAGGCGCGGGCCGCCCGCCGCAGCGGCGAGCTGAAGGGCGCCGACGTCCACGCCACCCGCGAGGCCCTGATCAGGCGGGACGCCGCCGACTCCAGCCGCAGGACCTCCCCGCTGGCCAAGGCCGACGACGCGGTCGAGGTGGACACCACCGACCTGACCCTGGCCCAGGTCATCGAGTGCGTCGTCACCCTCGTCGAGGAGAAGCGAGCCGCGAAGTGAGCGTTCCGCCCGAGCGCCCGGCGGGCCCGCCGTCCGAGCGCGGCGCCGACGTCGGCCGCCGGATCGGCGTCGGTCTGATGTACGGGCTGTGGCGCCCGCGCGTCCTCGGCGCCTGGAAGGTGCCCGCGAGCGGCCCGGTGATCCTCGCCGTCAACCACTCGCACAACATCGACGGCCCGATGGTCATGGGCGTGGCGCCCCGGCCGGTGCACTTCCTGATCAAGAAGGAAGCCTTCGTCGGACCGCTCGGCTCCTTCCTGACCGGCATCGGCCAGCTCCAGGTGGACCGCCACACCACCGACCGCACGGCCATCACCCGGGCCCTCGGCGTCCTGGACGCCGGCGGGGTCCTCGGCATCTTCCCGGAGGGCACCCGCGGCGAGGGCGACTTCGCCTCCCTGCGCGCGGGCCTCGCCTACTTCGCGGTCCGCAGCGGGGCGCCCATCGTCCCGGTGGCGGTGCTCGGCAGCGCGGACCGCGGCGGCACACTGGTGAAAGCGCTGCCGCCGCTGCGCTCACGCGTGGACGTCGTCTTCGGCGCCCCGTTCCAGGCGGGCGACGGCTCCGGGCGGCGCACCCGGAGGGCGCTGGACGAGGCCACCGAGCGCATCCAGAAGCAGCTCACCGCCCACCTGGAAAACGCCAGGCGGCTCACCAGCCGCTGAGCGACACTTGAGTAGTGGATCACCGCGAACCGGCGGCGCTCCACCGACCACCACGATGAACTACGAGGTACGGACTTCATGAACGACGACATCCAGCCCGACGGCTCGGCCGAGCACGAGCACGAGCACGGGGCGCTCGGCGACGCCGAGTACGCGGAGTTCATGCAGCTCGCCGCGGAAGAAGGCTTCGACGTCGAGGACGTCGAGGGCGCCATCGAGGAGGCCGGTCACGGACCGCTGCCCGTGCTCGCCGTCGTCGGCCGCCCCAATGTCGGCAAGTCGACCCTGGTGAACCGGATCATCGGCCGCCGCGAGGCGGTCGTCGAGGACAAGCCGGGCGTCACCCGCGACCGCGTCACCTACGAGGCCGAGTGGGCGGGCCGCCGCTTCAAGGTGGTCGACACCGGCGGCTGGGAGCAGGACGTGCTCGGCATCGACGCCTCCGTGGCCGCGCAGGCCGAGTACGCCATCGAGGCCGCCGACGCGGTCGTCTTCGTGGTGGACGCCAAGGTCGGCGCCACCGACACCGACGAGGCGGTCGTCCGGCTGCTGCGCAAGGCCGGCAAGCCCGTGGTGCTGTGCGCCAACAAGGTGGACGGCCAGAGCGGCGAGGCCGACGCCGCCTACCTGTGGTCGCTCGGTCTCGGCGAGCCGCACCCGGTCTCGGCCCTGCACGGCCGCGGCACCGGCGACATGCTGGACCGCGTCCTGGAGGTGCTGCCCGAGGCGCCGCGCGAGACGTTCGGCGGCGCCGGCATCGGCGGTCCGCGCCGGGTGGCCCTGATCGGCCGCCCCAACGTCGGCAAGTCCTCGCTGCTGAACAAGGTGGCCGGCGAGGAGCGCGTCGTCGTCAACGAGCTGGCCGGCACCACCCGCGACCCGGTGGACGAGCTGATCGAGCTGGGCGGCAAGACCTGGAAGTTCGTGGACACCGCCGGCATCCGCAAGCGCGTCCACCTCCAGCAGGGCGCCGACTACTACGCCTCGCTGCGCACCGCCGCCGCCGTGGAGAAGGCCGAGGTGGCGGTCGTCCTGATCGACGCCTCCGAGTCCGTCTCCGTGCAGGACCAGCGGATCATCACCATGGCGGTGGACGCGGGCCGCGCGCTCGTCGTCGCCTACAACAAGTGGGACACCCTGGACGAGGAGCGCCGCTTCTACCTGGAGCGGGAGATCGAGACCGACCTCGCACAGATCGCCTGGGCGCCGCGGGTGAACGTCTCGGCGCGCACCGGGCGGCACATGGAGAAGCTGGTACCGGCGATCGAGACGGCGCTGGCCGGCTGGGAGACCCGGGTGCCGACCGGCCGGCTGAACGCCTTCCTCGGCGAGCTGGTCGCCGCCCACCCGCACCCGATCCGGGGCGGCAAGCAGCCGCGCATCCTGTTCGGCACCCAGGCCGGCACCAAGCCGCCGCGGTTCGTCCTGTTCGCCTCCGGCTTCATCGAGGCCGGCTACCGGCGCTTCATCGAGCGCCGGCTGCGTGAGGAGTTCGGCTTCGAGGGGACCCCGATCCACCTCTCGGTGCGGGTGCGTGAGAAGCGCGGCAACAAGAAGAAGTAGTGGCGTGAACGGCGAGAGGGCGGCCCCCGCACCGGGGGCCGCCCTCTCGCCGTTCACCGCGGGGGCGGCTGCCCCGTCGGGCGCTCAGTCGCCGCGGCGGGCGGGCGGCAGCGCCGCGGGGACGTGGTGCGTGCCGGAGTCCGGCCGCCCCAGCGTCCCCACGCGCTGCCACTGCGCCTGCTGCTGGCCGCCGCCGTGCCGGGCGCCGTACGCGCCGCCGTAGGCGACGTACGCGTTCGAGCCGGCGCCGTGCGACAGGTTGCCGAACGCGACGAAACCCAGGTCCTCCTCGCCACTGTGGTCGAACGGCACCGTGCGGTAGGACTTGACGTACTCGGCGTAGAGCGCGTCGTAGATCGGCGTGGCCGAGGGCCCGCCGTGGGGATCCTGGACGGGGCGCGCGGAGGACCGGGTCGGCGAGTACGGCTGGCGGCGGGGAACGTCGTATGCGTGCACGTATGTCCAAACGACCCCGGGCCGGAAGGGATGCGGGCTCAGGTGCCGGCCAGCGGCAGCGTGGCCGCGACCAGCCGTCCCTGGGCCGCCGCCTTGTCCAGCGCGTCGCGCAGCAGGTCCTCGCGCGGCTGGCGGCCGATGGAGCCGACCGGTGCCGCGTACAGCAGCACCTGCTGGTGCTTGTTGGCGGCGGCCCGCCAGCCGTCGGTGACCTGGAGCGGCTGGTGGGCCTGCCACCAGGCCACCGGCCGGCCGCCGTCCGCCCCGGGCTGCAGGACGGCGTGCAGCTGCCCCACGGCCAGCAGCACCGACCAGCCGTGCAGCACGGGCGGCACGGAGTCCAGGGCGGGCACCGGCTGGTAGCCCTGCTCCACCAGGAGCTGCAGGAACTCGTCGCCCGGACCGGTGCTGCCCGGGCGCACGATGGGGGCGGTCGGCTCGACGACGAGTGCGGGGTGCAACTCCCCGGCGATCAGCACCAGTCCGCTGGTCACCCCGAGAACGGCCTGCTCCGGGGCGGCGTTCGGGGGCGGGGCCTGCTGGGGCGCGCCCTGCTGCGGCACGGACTGCGCGGGCGCGCCCCCGGCGGCGCCCGGGTCCGCGTTGATGGAGCGCACCGCGCCGCGCAGCTGTTCCTCCGTGACCTGGACGACCTGCGAGGGCAGGCAGGTGGCGTGGGCGAAGGCGAGGACGGCGGTCTCGTCGCCCACGAACAGGACGGTGCTGGTGCGCTCCTGGGCGGAGTCGCCGGGGGTGCGGCAGGACGTGCAGTCGTAACTGCCCGGGGCGTTGTCTCCGGCGAGCAGCCGGTCGGCCTCTTCGTCGCCGATCTCGGCGCGTACGGCGTCGCTGACGTCGAGCATGCGCGGCACGGGTGGCTCCCTCGGGATGCGGTGCGTGGCGGGGCCGGGTGGCTCCCGGCCCAGGAACCGGGAGGGCCCCCGGCTCATGAAGAAGACAACGGAGGACCTGTGGCGGGAGTCACGCACTACGGCGAACGGAATCGAACCATCCTGCGCTCACGGTCACTTCCGGTGCGGAACCCGTCACTCCTCGTCAAGTGGGCTTTCTGTAAAGGGGCTTGACCGGGTGAAGTGGGTCACAGAGACGCGGCGACACTGGTCGACAAATCAGGAAATCAGGGAATGAAGTGGGTGGCCGAAAAAAGCCGTTCCCCGCGGTAACCCTCAACTGGCCTGCCGGAACGGGCCATTGGTTGAACTGTGCCCCTCCGGCTCCCTACATTCCTCCGCCGGGTGCACCGAGCACCGCCCGGGGACGTCCGCCGACCGCACCACCGGGAACCACCCAGCGCCACGCAGCACGACCCCGCACGGCGGACGGGGCGAGCGCACCGGCCGCGTCCCACGCGGCGGGAGTGCCTCCGCCTCGGGGTACCCCGGGTCGTCCGAGAGGGATCTACATGTCCGAATGTGCCTATACCCACGCCGACTCCCCGCACGAGGGCGCCCGTAGGGCGCGCACGACGGCGGTCCTCGCCGGGGCGGCCCTGCTCGCCCCGCTCGGCCTGCTGACGGCGGCCGGCGGAGCCCACGCCGCGGACAGCGGCGTCTGGGACCGCATCGCCCGGTGCGAGAGCGGCGGCGACTGGCACATCAACACCGGCAACGGCTACTACGGCGGCCTCCAGTTCGCCGCCTCGACCTGGCGGGCCTACGGCGGCACCGCCTACGCGGCCCGCGCCGACCAGGCCTCCGAGGCCCAGCAGATCGCCGTCGCGACCCGGGTCCAGCGGGCCCAGGGCTGGGGCGCGTGGCCCGTGTGCTCGGCCCGCGCCGGAGCCTTCGGCGGCGCACCGGCCGGCTCCGCCGGCGGCTCGTCCTCGTCCTCCGGCTCGGGTTCGGCGGGCGCCGGGACGGCGTACAAGCCGCACAAGACCCGCAGCTCCTACGAGTCGGCCCACGAGTCGGCCCGGCGCGAGACGCGGAACACCGCCCCGGCGGCCGGGACCGGCCGCTCGCAGCGCGGCGGGTCGCACGGCGACTACACCGTCCGCGCCGGCGACACGCTGAGCGGCATCGCCGCCCGGCACGGGATCGGCTGGCAGCGGCTCTACGCCGCCAACGCGTCCGTCATCGGCGGCGACCCCGACGTCATCGTGCCCGGCCAGCGCCTGGTGCTCTGACCCCTTACCGCACCGCGCGCCACCGCGCCACCGCTCCCTCGTCCGGAGCGCTTGGGGTCTTTCGTCCGGATCAGGCCGGGTCAGGGAGCGGGGGCCGGTGAGGGGGCCACCTCCCACGGCGTTCAGGCAGTGGGGGAGCCGCGCGAGGTGGAGCAGGCCGTCATGGCGGAGCCATGGCAAGCGACGACAACGCGGCGAGGGGCGGTGGCAGGGCCCGCGAGTCCGGCCTGATCCGAACGAGAGGCCCTGGGCCCCGCCCGGTCCCTCGACCGGGCGGGGCCCGCCCGCTCCCGAACCCCGGTACTCGCGTACCGGGCTCCTGCTCGTCCGCTCGCGGACAGAAGCTGTCCGCGACGCCTGGCAGACTCGCCCCCATGCTGGAGACCTCGGCTCGACTGCTGCGTCTGCTCTCACTGCTCCAGGCCCACCGCGAGTGGTCCGGGGCCGAACTGGCCGAACGGCTCGGCGTCACCGCGCGCACGGTGCGCCGGGACGTGGACCGGCTGCGCGACCTCGGTTACCCGGTCAACGCCAGCCCCGGCACCGGCGGCGGCTACCAGCTCGGCGCGGGCGCCGAACTGCCCCCGCTGCTCCTGGACGACGACGAGGCGGTCGCGGTCGCCGTCGGGCTGCGCACCGCCGCCGGGCAGGGCATCGAGGGCATCGGCGAGACCTCCGTACGGGCGCTGGCCAAACTGGAGCAGGTGCTGCCGGCCCGGCTGCGTCGCCGGGTGAGCGCTCTCAACGACTACACGGTGCCGATGCTGCGCTCCTTCCGGCCGTCCCCGGTCGACCCCGCCGTCCTGACCGAGCTGGCCCATCTGTGCCGGGACGGGGAGCGGCTGCGCTTCGAGTACCGGGGCCACGACGGCGCCGTGAGCCGCCGTACCGTCGAGCCGCACCGGCTGGTGTGCACCGAGTACCGCTGGTACCTGGTCGCCTGGGACCTGGACCGCGACGCCTGGCGGACGTTCCGCGTCGACCGCGTCACCCCCAGGCCGCCGCACGGCCCGCGGTTCACGCCGCGCACCCCGCCCGCCGAAGACCTCGCCGCCTATGTCTCCGAGGGCGTCTCCCGGCGGGTGTACGCCCAGCAGGCCGCCGTCCGGCTGCTGGTGCCGCACGCGCAGGCGGCCGAGCGGGTCTCGCCCTCGGCCGGGACGCTGGAGCCGGACGGGCCGGACACCTGTGTGCTGCGCGCCGGCGCCCCCAGCCTGGACGTGATGGCCGTCCACCTGATGATGACGGGACTTCCGTTCGAGGTGCTGGAGCCCGCCGCCCTGACGGAGGCGATCAGGGCGGCGCGGGACCGGCTGGACGCCGCCCTGGCCCGTGGCGTCGCGGGTGACCGCGGCGACTTTGCCGCGACGGCCACGGACGGGGATGCTGTGCCGGAACCGTGAATTTCCTGTGGCGGCCCGGAGTCTCGCCCGCCCGCCGGAATACCCGCGCGCAGGTGACGCAAAGCCTCTTCGAACCCGTCCGCGAACGCGCCGGTAAGGGATCTCCGTATCATCTCCGCCGTTCTTTTCCCGCGACCCCGGCCAGGTGCGCGAACAGTCTGTGACGGGCCCCGGCCGGGCGCGGGGAATTTCGTTCGAACGGCCGCACAAGGCGGTCGCGGGGTCGGCTCGGACCGGGGGAGTTCACGGGGCCCGCGGGCCGCGGTCCTGTGACAGAAATGTGACAGTCGGGGTGCGGAGGACGCCCGGGGCAGGTCACTGCGGGTGTCCGGCGGGGCTTCCCCCGCCCGCGGCGCAGGCCCTAGCGTGGCCGTATGGCACCGATTCCCACTCCGCCCGCGGAGCCTCAGGACAGTCCGGAAGGGTACGTCGGCCTGGAGGCCGCGGAGGCCGAGGGGCTGGCGCGGCGGCGCGGCTGGACCACCGTGCGCTCACTGGAGCCGGGCACGGTCATCACCATGGAGTACCGGTACGGGCGGCTGAACTTCGAGGTGGCGGACGGCCGGGTGGCCCGGGCCTGGAAGGGCTGACCGTCCGGCGGCCCGCCCGTCCGGCGGCGGGCTGTCAGGGACGGGCCGCGGTGGTGCTGTGCGGGACGCGGTCGGAGTGCGGCGGCCGGCGGCTGCCGGACGGGGCGACCGGGGCGCGCTCCGCCCTCGTCGTGTGCGAGGCGGGCGCGTGGTGGAAGGCCGGCGGGCGCGCCGACCGGCCCGCGCCGACCGTCTCGCGGCCCGCCGGAGCCTCCTCCGGGGCGGGTGGGCGCGGCTTGAGCATCCCGGGCGCGCCGGAGGGAAGACCCGGCGCGGACACCGGCACTCCGCGGCCGTACCGGGCGCGCCAGCGGTCGCGCAGGTCGAAGAGCCAGTTCTCGGTCCGGGTGATCAGCGGCTCGAACCAGGGCAGCGCCAGCAGGTTCAGCAGTCCGGCGGCCCAGCCGAGCAGCACATCGCTCAGCCAGTGCGTCCCCAGGTACACGGTGGTGAGGCCGACGCCGAGCGCCGTCACCGCCGACAGCGCCGACAGCCAGCGGCGCGCCCTCGGGGTGGAGGCCAGATAGGCCAGGACGCCGTAGGTCATCACCGCGTTGGCGGTGTGGCCGCTGGGAAATATATCGCCGCCGCGCCACATCTCGTTGGAGCCGATGACGGTCGCGTAGTGCGGTCCCAGGCGCCCCATGCCGTACTTGGCGGCGCCGACCGTGACGTTCAGCAGCAGCAGCGAGGTGGCGAGGACGAGCAGCGGGCGCAGCGTGTGCTGCCGCCAGCAGCGCCAGCCCAGCCAGGAGGCGATCATCACCGCGGTCGGACCGCGCTGCCCCAGCACCACGTAGTAGTCGAGGAACGCGTGGATCTGCGGCCACTGCTGGTACGGCCGGAAGAACATGACCTGCCAGTCCAGACGGACCAGCCAGGACGTGGTCACCACCGCCCAGACGATCGCCAGGTAGAAGGCGAGGATCGCCGAGAACAGCACGAACCGGTGCCGGCTCATCCGCGGCACGTCGATGTGCGCCGGCCGTTGCGGCTCACGGTCCAGCCTGGCGAACACCCGGTCCAGGCGGGTGACGGTTCCTTCGGTACGCACCTAATCGACGTTACAGCGAGTGAGGGCAGTTCCCTGACGAATCACGTGGTTTGTGATGACGATGTGATGTGGGATTGCTCTCAACGGGTCTTTATTTCCTCGGATTCACTAATACGTGCGCCCGCCGGCCTGCATTTCTTTTGATCATTCCGGTGAATCTTTATCGGGCGCTTATGAATGCGTTGGCCGAACGCAGGGAGGGAATTCACCGTTCGTACACGGCGCGCGCCGGGGGCCGCCCGAAGAAGTCGATCATGGAGGTCCGGAGCCGTTCAGCCAGAACGCCCCGTAGAGCGCCGAGACGAGTGCGAGAGCGCCCGCCACCAGCGCCGACCGGGAGGCGCGGGCCCGGGCGAGGGCCGCCGCGAGCGGCAGCAGCAGCGGGAAGGCGGGCAGCAGCAGACGCGGCTTGGAGCCGAAGTAGCTCGACGCGCACAGCGCCAGCGCGGTGACGACGCCCGAGTACACCAGCAGCGGCAGCGGCTGCCGCTGCCGCACCCCGACGACGTACAGCCACACGAGCAGGCCGACCCCGGCGATCAGGCCGGCCCCGGCCAGGGCGGACGGGAAGGAGGCGAGCTTGGCGGCGACGAAGCGGGCGAAGGCGTAGCCGCCGTCGAACCCGTTGCGCCAGCCGGCCTGTACGTGGAAGTAGCCGAAGAGGCCGTCGCCGGTGCGCCGGCCGACCCACAGGGCGTACCCGGCGCCGCCGAGCGGCGCGAGCAGCATGCCCAGGACGCGGCGGACGGGGGAGCGGGGGGCGGGCATCACGGCGTGCGGGGTGCTGCGCGCGCCGTGCGGGCCGGGCGTGCTCCCGTTGCGCACGAAAGAGCCGCGTTCGCGGTCGGAGGGGCCGCTCTCGGTTCCCGGCAGGCCGCCGGCGCGCCCGAGGAGCCCGCGCTCGCGCACGAAGGAGACGACGGCGGCCGTCCACACCGCGGCCACCACCGCGAGTCCGACCGGCCGGGTCAGCCCCGCCGCCAGGGCCAGCGCGCCCGCGCCCACCCAGCGGCCGGTGAGCACGCAGTACAGCGACCAGGCGGCCAGCGCCGTGAACAGCGACTCGCTGTACGCCATCGACTGCACGATCCCGACCGGCAGCGCCGCCCACAGCAGCACGGCGAACAGCCCCACCCGCCCGCCGTCGATCCCCGCCCCGCCCTCGGGCAGCGGGCGCGCCTGGTCGTAGACGTGCTCGACCACCGCGAAGATCCCCCACGCCGCGGCCAGCGAGGCGAGCAGGCTCACGGCGAAGCCCGCGTCGGCGTACGACAGCGGGCCCACCGCGGCCGGCAACCGCTCCAGCCAGGGCAGCAGTGGGAAGAAGGCGAGGTCGGAGTGGACGTCGCCGTTCGCGAGCCGCACCTCGTAGCCGTAGCCGCCGTCGGCCACCCTGGCGTACCAGAGGGAGTCCCAGCGGGCGGTGAGCAGGGTGTACGCGCTCTTGCCGCGCGCGGCGCTCCACAGCGCCAGGGTCAGCAGGCCCAGGGCGCGCACGGCCGCGTACCCGAGGAGGGCCGGGGCGGCCCGGCGCAGTGCCGTGGGCCGGGCCGGCGCGGCACGCGTCGCTTGATCGATCACGGGCTCGATTATCGACCGGGGCCGGAACCGGCCCGCCGGCCGGGGCGTGCTCCCCGGTAGTGCGTGGCGCACGCCACACGCGTTCGGCGAGAGGTGTGAGAGGTGGGCCACGTGTGCCGCGGGCGGACTCGCGTACGCTGACGTGTCACTCGCACCGTCGCGCGGGCCGGAGGCGCCGCTCCCCTCCGGCCGAGCCGTGGGGAGTCCCCGCCCCGCAGGCCCGCCGGACGCGAGGGCTCATCTGGGAGGTACGCACATGTCCGGGACGACCACGGTCCCCGCCCGGCTGCGCAGTCGGGCGGCCGGAGCCGGTGCGAACCGCTGGGCCGTCCTGGTCGTGCTCTGCGTCAGCCTGCTGCTGGTCGCGGTGGACGCGACCGTGCTGCACGTGGCGGTGCCCGCCGTCACCGAGGACCTCAGGCCCGGCGCCATCGAACT
The DNA here is from genome assembly GCF_040683715.1 of Streptomyces sp. NPDC093260. Classification (NCBI taxonomy): domain Bacteria; kingdom Bacillati; phylum Actinomycetota; class Actinomycetes; order Kitasatosporales; family Streptomycetaceae; genus Streptomyces; species Streptomyces sp. NPDC093260. The sequence goes on along the minus strand of NZ_JBFBEK010000037.1, from coordinate 25,802 downwards.
GCTCTGGATCGTCGACACCTATCCGCTGGTCTGCGCCGCGCTGCTGATCCTGTTCGGCACGCTCGGCGACCGGGTGGGCCGCAGACGGATCCTGCTGCTCGGCTACGGCATCTTCGGCGTCGCCTCCGCCGTGGCGGCCTTCGCGCCGAACCCGCTGACGCTGATCCTGGCCCGGGCGCTGCTCGGCGTCGGCGGCGCCATGATCATGCCGGCCACGCTGTCGATCCTGCGGCAGGTCTTCCCCGACCGGCGCGAACGGGCGGTCGCCATCGGCGTCTGGAGCGCGGTCGCCGCGGTGGGCGCGGCCGTCGGGCCGCTGCTCGGCGGCTTCCTCCTCGAACACTTCTGGTGGGGCTCGGTCTTCCTCGTCAACATCCCGCTGATGCTGGTCAGCCTGCCGGTGGGCCGGCTGCTGCTGCCCGAGTCGACCGGCGAGCGCGACGGCCCCTGGGACGTGACCGGCGCCCTGATGGCAGCGGTCGGCCTGTTCGGCGCGGTCCTCGGGGTGAAGCGGCTCGGCGGCGGGGAGGACGTGCTCGGCGTGCTCACCCTGGGGCCGCTGCTGGCCGGAGCGGCGCTGCTGGTGGCCTTCGTACGGCGGCAGCGGCGCCGGACGCATCCGCTGGTGGACCTCGGGATGTTCGCGCGGCCCGCGTTCAGCACGGCGGTGGGCTGCATCGTCCTGGCGATGCTGGCGCTGGTCGGCCTGGAGCTGATCGCGGCGCAGTACCTCCAGCTGGTGCTGGGGCTGTCGCCGCTGGGCACCGGCCTCAGGCTGCTGCCGCTGACCTTCGCCGCGATGGCGGCCGGGCTGCTCGGCGCGCGGCTGCTCAGGCGGTTCGGGCCGCGCCGGACGGTGTGCGCGGGCTTCTGCCTGACCGCCGCCGCGGTGCTGACGCTGACCGCGATGGGCGGCCGGGACGACGCCGGGCTGCTGCTGACCGGGTTCGTGCTGCTCGGCTTCGGTCTGGAGACGACGCTGTTCGGGGCGTACGAGTCGATGCTGAGCGAGGCGCCGGCGGACCGGGCGGGCGGTGCCGCGGCGATCGGCGAGACCTCCTACCAACTGGGCGCGGGCATGGGCATCGCCCTCCTCGGCACGGTGATGAACGCGGCCTACGTGCCCGGGCTCGCGCGGGTGCCGGGCGTCCCGGCGGCGGACTCGGCGGCGGCGTCGCACTCGCTGGGGGAGGCCTACGAGGTGGCCGGACGGCTCGGCGGGGCGCCGGGGCAGGCGCTGCGGCGCGCGGCCCGCGACTCCTTCGTGCACGGACTGCATGTGACGCTGCTGGTCAGCGCCGTCCTGCTGCTGCTCGGGGCGGTCGCCGCGTGCCGGCTGCCGCGGGCGATGCAGTGCGAGGCCGAGGAGGAGCCGGTGGAACTGCCCGCGCAGCGGGAGGCCGAGCGGCACCGCGTCTCGGCGTGAGCGAGGGGCTGCCGACGGGAGGCCGCCGGACGCGGGGACACCGCGCCCCGCCGGGCACGCCGCTGCGTCGGGACACCGAGCCGCCGGTGCGCCGGGCGCGGAAGCCGTCCGGTGCCGGGGGCGCTGGACGCCGGGGGCCTCGCGTCGTAACGTCAGCGCCAGAGTCGCTTAACTAGCGGTGCTAGTTTCCTAGTCGGAGGTGCCCATGCCGGCGTCGTCGAAATCGTCGCTGCCCCCGTTCGACCCCACCGACCCGCTCGGGATCGACGACCTGCTGGAGCCGGAGGACCTCGCCGTCCGCGACACGGTGCGCGGCTGGGCCGCCGACCGCGTGCTGCCGCACATCGCCGAGTGGTACGAGAGGGGCGAGCTGCCCGGCATCCGCGAGCTGGCCCGCGAGCTGGGTTCGATCGGCGCCCTCGGGATGTCCCTGACCGGCTACGGCTGCGCCGGCGCCGGCGCCGTCCAGTACGGGCTGGCCTGTCTGGAGCTGGAGGCCGCCGACTCCGGCATCCGGTCACTGGTCTCCGTGCAGGGCTCCCTCGCCATGTACGCCATCCACCGTTTCGGCTCCGAAGAGCAGAAGCAGCGCTGGCTGCCCTCGATGGCGGCCGGCGAGGTGATCGGCTGCTTCGGACTGACCGAGCCCGACCACGGCTCCGATCCCGCCTCCATGCGCACCCACGCCAGGCGGGACGGGAGCGACTGGGTCCTGAACGGCCGCAAGATGTGGATCACCAACGGCTCCGTGGCCGGCGTCGCCGTCGTCTGGGCGCAGACCGGGGACGGCATCCGCGGCTTCGCCGTCCCCACCGACACCCCCGGCTTCTCGGCCCCCGAGATCAAGCACAAGTGGTCGCTGCGCGCCTCCGTCACCAGCGAGCTCGTCCTCGACGACGTACGGCTGCCCGCCGACGCCGTCCTGCCCGAGGTCACCGGGCTGCGGGGCCCGCTCAGCTGCCTCTCGCACGCCCGCTACGGCATCGTCTGGGGCGCCATGGGCGCGGCGCGCTCCAGCTTCGAGGCCGCCGTGGAGTACGCGAAGTCGCGTGAGCAGTTCGGCAGGCCCATCGGCGGCTTCCAGCTCACCCAGGCCAAACTCGCCGACATGGCGGTCGAACTGCACAAGGGGATCCTGCTCGCCCACCATCTGGGGCGGCGCATGGACGCCGGCCGCCTGCGTCCCGAGCAGGTCAGCTTCGGCAAGCTCAACAACGTGCGGGAGGCGATCGAGATCTGCCGCACGGCGCGCACGATCCTCGGCGCCAACGGGATCTCCCTGGAGTACCCCGTGATGCGGCACGCGACCAACCTGGAGTCGGTGCTCACCTACGAGGGCACCGTCGAGATGCACCAGCTCGTGCTGGGCAAGGCGCTCACCGGTCTCGACGCCTTCCGGTGAGCCCCGGACGGGGCAGGGCCGGCGTGCGGCCCTGCCTCAGCTCTGGTTGAAGAAGCCGTCCGACCGGTATGCGGCGGGGTCGCCGCTGACGATCTCGGTGTCGGCGGGGGAGAGCAGGAAGACCCGGGTGGAGACGCGGTCGATGGAGCCGCGCAGCCCGAAGACCAGACCGGCCGCGAAGTCGACCACGCGCTTGGCGTCGCCGGGCTCCATGGCCGTCAGGTTCACGATCACCGGCACCCCGTCGCGGAACAGCTCGCCGATGGCTCGGGCGTCGCGGAAGCTGTCCGGCGTCACCGTGCCGATCCGGCGGCCCTTCTCCTCGGCCGTGTCCGTGGCGACCTTCACCCGCGGGTCGGTGACCCAGGCGTCCCCGGACTCGGCTCCCTCGGAGTAGTCGTCGTCGTAGTAGCGCTCGTCTTCGTTGTCGTCGACGAGGCCGAGCCACGCACTCGCCTTGCGTACCGATCCCATGGACGCCTCCTCTCACAGCGGTCTTTCGTGCTTTCCGCATCCCTATGGTCATCCATGATGCGGACGGTGCGCCAAGTGGATAGACGCCGCGCGGGGGGTTTGTGACGGTACTGGTGCACAGCCCGATCCGTCGAGGGCCTTGTGCCCCAAGGGTCGTTTCCTACACGGCTGCTGACTGTGAGTGAAATATGATTGTCCCTGCGGCACGAATGGCACTCGGGTGACCAGGGGTACGTACGGGTGAACGAGCCGGCCGGTACGATGCGGCAGCTCAGCGTCGTACGCACCACGGGGGGACGTCGTGTTCGGAATCGTCAGGCCATGCAGCCACCGGCTCGGTGAGCATCTCAAGGCTCAGTGGATGGCGCATCTGTGCGGACTCTGTCTGGCGCTGCGCGGCGATCACGGACAGTTCGCGAGAGTCGTGACGAACTATGACGGTCTGCTCATATCGGTCCTGACGGAGGCTCAGGCGGCCGGTGACGGCGGAAGGGGCGGAAAGAGCGGTGGCCGGCGCACGGCCGGACCGTGCCCGCTGCGCGGGATGCGCACCGCCTCCGTCGCCCGCGGCGAGGGCGCCCGGCTCGCGGCGGCCGTCTCGCTGGTGCTCGCCTCCGCCAAGGTGCGCGACCATGTCGCCGACGGCGACGGGCTGCTGGCCCGGCGGCCGGTCGCGCTCGCCGCTCGCCGGGTCGCCGACAGCTGGGGACGCGCGGGCGCCCGCACCGGCGCCGACGTGGGCTTCGACACCGCCGTCCTGGTCGACGCCGTGGACCGGCAGGTGGGCATCGAGGCGCTGGCCGGGCCCGGCACCCCGGTCCTCGCCGTCACCGAGCCGACCGAGACCGCCACCGCCGCGGCCTTCGCGCACACCGCGCACCTGGCCGGCCGGCCCGCCAACGCCGCACCGCTCGCCGAGGCCGGCCGCCTCTTCGGCCGGCTCGCGCACCTGCTGGACGCGGTGGAGGACCAGGCCGCCGACGCCGCCACGGGCGCCTGGAACCCGCTCACCGCGACCGGCACCCCGCTCACCGAGGCGCGCCGGCTCGCCGACGACGCCGTGCACGGCATCCGGCTCGCCCTGCGCGAGGCCGAGTTCACCGACGGACGCCTGGCCCATCTGCTGCTCGTCCACGAACTGCCGCGCTCCGTGGACCGCGCCTTCGGCACCGCCTCCTGCGGCCACGCGTCCACGCGGACCCCCGAGCCCCGGGGCGCCTTCGGCCCGCCGCAGGGGCCGTACGCCCCGCAGCACCCGCACGGCCCCTACGATGCGTCCCGGGGCGGCAGCCCCTTCGGCGGCGAGCCGCCGAAGCCCGGCAAGCGCGGCTTCTGGGCCGGCTGCGCGGCGGCCGTCGGACTGTGCTGCACCTGCAAGGTGTGCTGCGCCGACGAGTTCGAGGGGCCGTGGTCGCGCAAGAAGCGCGAGGGGCTGTGCAGCGGGTGCGACTGCGGGGACTGCGACTGCTCGTGCTGCGAGGCGTGCCAGTGCTGCGAATGCTGTGAGTGCTGCTCCTGCTGCGACTGCTGACAGCGCCGACGGAGTCCGACTCCGGGCGGCCGCGACGGGGGCGGGGCCGGCTTCGGTCTTCGCGACGGGCCGTGACGGCGGAGTCCGGGCCGCGGGCGCCCTGCGCCGGGCCCGGACTCCGCCCGCGAACCGTCAGCTCCTCAGCTCCGGCGGGGAGATCTGGGACTCCTTGATCGCCGAACCGGCGGTGCCCCACTTGTCGAGGATCTTGCGGTAAGTCCCGTCGGAGATCAGCTTGTTCACCGCGGCCTGGAAGGCCGGCGCCAGCTTCGTGCCCTTCTTGAAGGCGAAGCCGACGTCGAGGCGGTGGAACTCGTTGAGGAACTTCAGCCCCGGCTGCTGGGCCACCGAGTAGCGCAGCCCGTTGATCGTGGACATCACCACATCGCTGCGCCCCTGCTGCAACGACGACCACAGCGCGCCCGTCTCGCTGTACGTCTGCACCTTGTACGGCTTCTCGCCCGCGTCCGCGCAGACGTGCTCGTTCTGCTCCAGCGTGGCCTCGAACGTGGTGCCCGCGCCGGTCGCGATGTCCAGACCGCACAGCTGCTTCAGCTCGGTGACCCGGCCGAGCTTGCTGTCCTTGCGGGCGGCGAAACCCTGGCCGTCGTTGATGTAGGTGACGAAGTCGATCGTCTTGCGCCGTGCCTCGGTCACCCCGAAGTTGCCCGCGCCGAGGTCGTACTTGCCGCTGCCGAGGGCCGGCAGGATCGCCTCGAAGCTGGCCTCCTGCTTGTCCAGCCGGATGCCGAGCACCTTGGCGATGGCGTTCGCGAAGTCGACGTCCTGGCCGACCAGGGTCTTGCCGTCGTCGAGGTACGAGGTGCCCGGCGGGGTGCCGCCCACGCTGTAGGCGATCGTCAGATGAGTCACCCCGGCCGGCAGCAGCTCGGCCGCCGCCGGGTCCTTCTGGATGCCGGAGACGACGTCCGTCGTCGGAATGCGCGCGGCCTCGGCCGCGTCGCCCGAGCCGCCGCCCGCCGAGGCGTCGCCGGACCCCGCGCCGCACGAGGTGAGCAGCAGCGCCACCGAGCTGATCAGGGCGAACGGGAGGAAATGCCGCCGGCGGGCCGGCTGGGACGTACGCATGGGTGCAGTCTCCTGGGAGGAAAAAGGAACGTCGGCGAACGCGAGGGGAGGGGTGCGCGTGTGAAGGCGGGACAAACGCGGGAAACGGTGCGGAACGCTGAGGACGAACCCTGGGGACGAACCCTGGGGACGAACCCTGGGGACAGGGACGGAACGGGGAAAGCCGGCGGACGCCTCAAGCAGGCGGAACGCCGGGCGGAAACGGGAGAACGCTAAAAGCGCCCGTGCTCACCAGGGCGCGCAGTGGGTCGGCTCAACAGGAACAGGACCACACACGACCGAAGTCGATGTGGGAGCGCGTGACCAGCCACTGCTGCGGATGCATGGGCCAAGTGGAACAGGCATCCGGATCCACGTCAACCGACCTGAGACGTACGGTTCACATGATGGACAGCCTTGACAGCGAGGGGAAACGGGGCCGTACCCTCCATGCCGACGGCCCTGCTGAGGGGCTCGGCCGTCACCGCGCGCCCTGCCGGGAGCGCGGCCCTGTGTGAAGGCACCACCGTGTTCCATTCGACGCATCACGGAGCCTTCGCATGTCCTCCTCCGACATCACCCTCGTCAAGGCCACCGCCCCGGACACACCCGAACCGTCCGATGTGCCGCGGATCGTGCCGCAACGCCGCTACGGCCAGTGGACAGCGGCCGCCGTCGTCCTCGTCCTGCTCGGCCTCGCGCTGACCTCCGTCGTCCGCAACCGGGCCTTCCAATGGGACGTCGTCGCCGACTACTTCACCTCGGACTCCGTCCTGCGCGGACTGTGGCTCACCCTCTGGCTGACCGCCGTGGTGATGGCGCTCGGCTTCGCCCTGGGCACCCTGCTCGCCGTCTTCAGGCTCTCCGCCAACCCAGTGCTGCGCGCGGTCAGCTGGGGCTACGTCTGGCTGTTCCGGTCCATCCCGATCCTGGTCCAGCTGCTGCTGTGGTTCAACATCGGAGCGCTGTATCCGCGCATCCTCGGCGTGAAGACCGTCGACCTGTTCGGGCCGGTCACCGTCGCCGTCATCGGGCTCACCCTGCACGAGGCCGCCTACGCCGCCGAGGTGGTGCGCGGCGGCATCCTCTCCGTCGGCCGCGGCCAGATCGAGGCCGCGCAGGCGCTCGGTCTGAGCCGGTGGCGGCGCTGGCGGCGGATCGTGCTGCCGCAGGCGATGCGCTCCATCGTGCCGCCCGCCGGCAACATGCTGATCGGCACCCTCAAGGGCACCTCCATCGTCAGCGTCATCGCCGTGCAGGACCTGCTCTACTCCGCACAGCTCATCTACCACCAGACCTACCAGGTCATCCCGCTGCTGATGGTCGCCACCCTCTGGTACACCGTCGTCACCTCGGTGCTCAGCGTCGGCCAGCACTACGTCGAGCGGCACTACGCGCGCGGGTCGGAGGGCAACCGGTGAGACCCGCACTCGTCATCGTGGGGGCCGGGCCGCGGGGGACCGGTCTCATCGAGCGCATCGCCGCCAACGCCGCCGAGCTGTACACCGGTTCGCAGCTCGACATCCATCTGGTCGACCCGCATCCGCCGGGCGGCGGCCGGATCTGGCGCGACGCCCAGTCGCCGCTGCTGTGGATGAACTCGCACGCCGAGGACGTCACCATGTTCACCGACGACACCGTCGACATGGCCGGACCGGTGCGCGAGGGACCCACCCTGCACGAGTGGGCCGGCGTCACCGGGCGCACCTTCGCCGACCGCCGCCTCCAGGGGGCCTATCTGCGCTGGGTGTACGACGAGGCCGTGGCCGCGCTGCCGCCCGGCATCACCGTGCACCACCACCCGGTGCGCGCCCTCAGCGTCGGCGGCCCGCGCGACGGACGCCAGCAGGTGTGGCTGGAGGGCCGCCCGCGCCCGCTCCTCGCCGACCTCGTCGTCCTCGCCCTCGGCCACCTCGACGCCGAACACGACCGGCAACAGCAGCAGTTGGCCGCCTACGCCCGCACCCACGGCCTGGTCCATCTGCCGCCCGACTTCACCGCCGACAGCGACCTGTCCGCCCTGAAGGCCGGCGAACCCGTCCTCGTGCGCGGCTTCGGACTCGCCTTCGTGGACCTGATGGTGCTGCTCACCGAGGGCCGCGGCGGCCGCTACGAGCAGGACGCCTACCTCCCCTCCGGACAGGAGCCGGTGCTGTACGTCGGCTCGCGGCGCGGGGTCCCGTACCACTCCAAGATCGGCTACGACCTCACCGGCGAGCGCCCGCCGCTGCCCCGCTTCCTCGGCCCCGCCGAGACCGAGGCGCTGCTGGCCCGCCCCGGCGGCTTCGACTTCCGCGCCGACGTCTGGCCGCTGGTCGAGAAGGAACTCGGCTACGCCCACTACCACCGGCTGTTCACCGCACACCCCGAGCGGACGGCCCTCAAGTGGGCCGACTTCGAGGAGGGATACGCCGCCGCCGGCCCCGGCGAACGGGCCGCCCTCGTCGCCGAAGCCGTGCCCGACCCCGCCGACCGGCTCGACCTCACCGCACTGGACCGCCCGCTGGCCGGCGAACACCACGCCACGCCCGAGCAGTTCCAGCAGGCGCTGCGCGACCGGATCGAAGGCGACCTGCGCCGCCGGCACGACCCCGGGCACAGCCCCGACCTCGCCGTCTTCCTCGGACTGCTCTCCGTCTACGGCCAGTTGGTGCGGCTCGGCGAGATCGGCTCCTGGTGGCACGGCTTCTTCAGCTTCCTCGCCTCCGGACCGCCCGGCCCCCGGCTGCGTCAGATGCTCGCCCTGTCCCGGGCCGGCGTCCTGAGGTTCGTCGGCGCGGACATGAGCGTCACCGCGGCGGACGGGGTGTTCCGCGCGGCCAGCCCCACCGTGCCCGGCCACACCGTCGAGGCGCGGTCCCTGGTCGAGGCCCGGCTGCCCGAACCCACCGTCCGGCGCGCTCGCGACGCACTGCTGCGCGACCTGCACGCCGACGGGGCCGCCGAGACCCCCGACGGACTGCTGCGCGTGGACCGCGCCGACGGCCGGATCCTGGACGGCGCCGGCCGGCCGCACCCCCGGCGCTTCGCGCTCGGCCCGTTCACCGACGGCCGCACCCCCGGCGCGTTCACCCGGCCACGCACCGGCGGACCCGCGTTCCGGCAGAACGATGCCACCGCCCGGGCCGCGCTCACCTTCCTGCGGGCGCTCGCCCCACACGCGAGCGCCGCCTGAGCCCGCCCTCTCCCACCCCTACATCAAGGACCCCCCATGAGCGTCATGGTCGACATCAAGTCGGTCCACAAGAGCTTCGGCTCCACGGAAGTCCTCAAAGACATCGACCTCCAGGTCCGCACCGGCCAGGTCACCGTGCTCCTCGGCCCCTCCGGCTCGGGCAAGTCGACGCTGCTGCGCACCGTCAACCACCTGGAGAAGGTGGACCGGGGCGCGGTCAGCGTGGACGGCACCCTGATCGGCTACCGGCGCTCCGGCGACCGGCTGCACGAACTGCCCGAACGCGAGGTGCTCAAGCAGCGCACCCAGATCGGCTTCGTCTTCCAGAACTTCAACCTCTTCCCGCACCTGACCGCACTGGAGAACGTCGTCGAGGCGCCCGTCTCCGTGCGCGGGCTGCCCCGCGCCGAGGCGGCGGCGGCCGGGCGGCGGCTGCTGGAGCGGGTGGGCCTCGCCGACAAGGCGGACGCCTACCCGGCCCAGCTCTCCGGCGGCCAGCAGCAGCGCGTCGCCATCGCCCGCGCGCTCGCCCTGGAACCGAAACTGCTGCTGTTCGACGAGCCCACCTCCGCCCTCGACCCCGAACTGGTCGGCGAGGTCCTCGACGTCATCAAGGACCTCGCCCGGCAGGGCACCACGATGATCGTCGTCACCCATGAGATCGGCTTCGCCCGCGAGGTCGCCGACACGGTGGTCTTCATGGACGCCGGCCGGATCGTGGAGCAGGGGCCGCCGGGCGCCGTGCTCGACCGGCCGCGGCACGAGCGGACCCGGGCCTTCCTCTCCAAGGTCGTCTGACGCGTGGCCCGGAACCGGAAGGACTTACCGCGATGACCGCACCGCACGGCCGGCCGCTGCTGCACCTGGCCGCCGACATCGGCGGCCGGCAGGCCTACGACGCCGGCCCGCACGTCGAGGCGGCCCGGCTCGCCGAGAGCGGCCGGCTCGACTTCGTCACCCTCGACGACAGCTTCGCCCGCCCCGGCCCCGACGCGCTCGCCGTCCTCTCCCGGGCGGCGCCCGCCACGCACCGCGTCGGCCTGGTCCCCACCGTCACCACCACGCACACCGAGCCGTTCCAGGTCCAGGCGGCCGTGGCGACCCTCGACTGGCTCAGCCGGGGCCGCGCGGGCTGGCGGATCGAGGTCTCGCCCACCGAGGGCGAGGCCCGCCTCTTCGGCCGCCGCCACGCGGCCACCGCCGAGGAACTGTGGCAGGAGGCGGCGGAGGTCGCCGAAGCAGCGGAACGGCTGTGGGACAGCTGGGAGGAGGAGAGCACGGGGAGCCGGCGCCCGGCGGAACGCCGCTCGCCCGACGACCGTCCACCGGGCGACGGTCCTTCCTGCGACGGTCCTTCCTGCGACGGTCCGCCCGGCGGGCGACTGGTCGGTGACCGTCCGGGCGACGAGCGCTCGGCCGGTGGGGGACGGGCCGGTGGCCGCCCGGCGGTCGGCGCTCGTCTGGCAGGTGACCGGCTGTCCGGTGACGACCGGTCCGGTGACGGCTTCCACGGGGGCCGCCCGGCTGGGGACGGTCCCTGCGGTGATCGTCCGGCGGACGGCCGTACGGCCGGTGACCGTTCGGGTGATGTCCACTCCGCCGGAGACCGGGGGGTCTGCGGAGAGCGGCTGCATCACGTCGACTTCACCGGCGGCACGTTCTCCGTGCGGGGGTCCTCGGCCGTGCCGCGGCCCCCGCAGGGGCATCCCGTACGGGTGGTGGACGCCACCGAGGGCCACGCCCGCGCCACCGCCGCGCGCTACGCCGACGTCGTCCTCGTGCGCGCCGCGAGCCCGGCGCAGGCCGCCGCCGTGCGCGACCGACTGCGGTCCGCGGCGGCCGGGTTCGGCCGGGACCCCGACACCCTGCGGGTGCTGGCCTCGCTCGTCGTCGACCTCGGCGAAGGCGAGTACGCCGCCGAGCGCGGCCACGGCGGGGGCGGCCCCCGGCCGAGCGACCGCGGCCCGCTGTACCGGGGCGGCCCGGTCGACCTGGCCGAACTGATCGCCGCCTGGCACCGCGCCGGCACCGTCGACGGCTTCCACCTGGTGCCCACCGCACCGCACCGCGATCTGGAACGGCTGGTCAACGGCACGGTGGCGCTGCTCCAGCACCGCGGTCTGTTCCGCACCTTCTACCCGGGCAGCACCCTGCGCGAGCACCTGGGTCTGCCCCGGCCCGCGAGCCGCTACGCCCGGACCGGGGGTGCGGCATGACCGTACGGCCGCCCCGGCGGATGCACCTGGCCGTGTACGCCCCCGGCGCCTCGGCCCCCGCGGCGGGCGCCCCGCGCCGCACCCCGCCCGGAGCCCGCACCGGGTTCGCCGCCTTCGAGGACCTCGCCCACACCGCCGAACGCGGACTGTTCGACTTCCTCCTCCTCGCCGAGGGGCGGCGCGGGGAGGACAGGTGCGCGGCGGACGGCATCCGCCGCCCGGAGCCGGTCAGCGTGCTCAGCGCGCTCGCCGGGATCACCGAACGCCTCGGACTCGCCGCCACCGTGGACACCGCCTTCGACGAGCCCTACGAACTCGCCCGCCGGCTCGCCACCCTCGACCACCTCAGCGGCGGCCGGGCCGCATGGAACGCCTCCGGGTCCGCCCTCACCTGCGAGGACGCCCGGCGTGCCGGCCACCCGGACCGCGCCGACCGGTGCGCCCGTGCCGCCGAGTTCGTCGCCACGGCGCGGGAACTGTGGGACTCCTGGACGCCGGAGGGCGGCCCGCGGCCGTTCGCGCACCGGGGGCGTTACTTCGACATCGCGGGCGAGTTCACCGTGCCGCGCCCGCCGCAGGGCCGTCCGGTCGTCCTCCAGGCGGGGGATTCCGACGAGGAGAGGGAGTCCGCCGCGGCGACCGCCGACATCGTCCTCGCCCGGCCCCGTACCCTGCGGGACGCACAGGAGTTCTACGCCGACCTCAAGGAGCGCCTGGCCCGCCACGGCCGCGACCCCGGCGAGCTGCGCATCCTCCAGGCCGCGCGCGTCGTCGTCGGCGACACCGAGGCGGAGGCGCTGGGGAGGGCGGCGGCGCTGCGGGACGCGGTACGCGCCGCCGCCGTCCCGGAACTCCGCCCCGCCGGCCGGGCGTACGCCCCGGAGGCGCCGCCGCCGGCCGCCGGTCCCGTGCTGGACCCGGGGCTCGCACGGCGACGTGGCGGCACGGGCCCGCCGGGGCCACTGCCTGGCCCGGAAACGCCCACCGGCCGGCGGAGCGCGGCCACCCCGGCCGAGCGTCCAACCACGGCCCCGGCGGAACCCGCCCCGGTCACGGCCGGGCCGGCCGCCCTCGGGACGCCCGGTCCGCTCGGCCCCGACCGACCCGCGCGGTCGGCGGCCCACGCGGGTGCGACCTCGGCCGGTACGGCGGCCGCGGCGACCGCCACCGGGACGGCTGTTGCCGGTGCGGCGGGGCAGGCCGGCACGGACGGCGGTGGCACAGCCGTCTGCGGCGGCGCCCGACGAACCGCCGAGGACGGGGGCGGGACGGTCTGCCGCGGGGAGGCGCCGGCCGCCGGTCGCGTCGGGGTCGCCCTCGTGCCCCGCAGCGACCCGCACCACCCCGGCGGTACGGCCCCCCTCGTCTTCGCCGGGACGCCGGAGGCCGTCGCCGGGGAGCTGACCGCGTTCGTCCGGGCGGAGGGCGTCGACGGGTTCGTGCTCGTGCCCTGCCCCGTGCCGGGCGCGGGGCTGGACGACTTCGTGGACCTCGTGGTGCCGCTGCTCCAGCGCGCAGGCGCGTTCCGCACCCGGTACGAGGGCGCCACCCTGCGCGCGCACCTCGGTTTGGCCACCAGGCCGTACATGGAAGGGTTGATCACATGACGGACGCATCCGACCAGTGGAAGCAGTGGCACGAGGACCGCACCGCATCGGTGTCGGCGCCCTACGGCCCGCTCGCGCTGACCGGCACGCACTGGCTCGCGGACTATCCGGACGGTCGAATTCCGGACATCCCCGGGATCTGGACGGCCGACGGCGACGAGGTCGTGCTCATCGCCGCCGTCGCGGACGGGCTGACCGTGGACGGCGGCCCGCTCGACGGCGAGGTGCGGCTGGGCGCCGACACCGGTCCGGTGGCGGACGCCAGGGTCGCGCTGGGCGAGCGCCGTCTCGTCCTGCTGGAGCGCGAAGGCCTCTGGGGCGTACGGGTCTTCGACCCGGCCGCCCCGGCGCGCCGGACGTTCCGCGGCATCGCGGCCGACGGCCACGATCCGCGCTGGTCGGCCCCGGGCCGCTTCACCCGTCACGCCGAGGACCGCACCGTGCGCGTGCCCAACGCGGACGGCCGGGAACGCGGCCTCGCCCTGGCCGGTGAACTGGCGTTCACGCTGGCCGGACGGGAGCTGACGCTCCAGGTGGCCGAGCAGCCGGACGGTTCGCTGTGGGCGGTGTTCGCCGACGCGACCAGCGGCCACGACAGCTTCCGCTTCCGGTTCCTGTACTCCGAGGCGCCGGACGCCGAGGGACGCACCACGGTCGACTTCAACCGCGCGGTACTGCCGCCGTGCGCGTTCGGCGACGGCTTCCTGTGCCCTTTCCCGCCGCCGGGCAACACCCTGGACCTCGCGATACCGGCGGGGGAGCGCACGCTGCTCTGAGCCGGGGTCCCGGCCTGCGGCGGCCCGTGGGTCCGAGGACCGGCGGGCCGCCGTACACCGCCGGTTCGACGGCCCCCCAGCTGACGTACTGTCACATCCCCCTGATCGCACACAGTCCACTCGGAACGAACACAGTCGCACGGCCGAAAGGCACCCTTGCGCCGACCGGTCGTTCGGCCGAATACTCCCCCACAGCGCTTGCCAGGGGCACACAACGTCCGGAATCCGGATGCGCCCCCGGCTGCGCCTCACGGGCCCCGACCCCACGCGGGCCCCCGACTTCCTTTGTGGAGGACCGAAAAGTGAGGATCAAGCGCACTGCCCCCCGCGGTATCACGAGACAGACCCGGGCGGTCGCCATCGCCGCCGGCCTCGTGGCCGCCGCCGCGTTCGCGGTCCCCAGCGCGAACGCGTCCGACACCGGAACCTTCAGCGCCGCGCAGCTCACCAAGGCGAGCGACTCGGTGCTCAAGGCCGACATCCCGGGCACCGCCTGGGTGGTCGACAGCAAGACCAACCGGGTCGTCGTCACCGCCGACAGCCGGGTCTCCGACGCGCAGATCGCCCGCATCAAGCAGCAGGCGGGAGCCGACTCCGGCGCGCTCACCATCAAGCGCACCTCCGGCAAGTTCAACAAGCTGATCTCCGGCGGCGACGCCATCTATGCGAGTAGCTGGCGCTGCTCGCTGGGCTTCAACGTCCAGGACTCCAGCGGCAACTACTACTTCCTCACCGCCGGTCACTGCACCGACGGCGCGGGCACCTGGTGGTCGAACTCGTCGCACTCCACCACCCTCGGCTCCACCGCCGGCTCCTCCTTCCCCGGCAACGACTACGGCATCGTGCGCTACACCAACAGCTCGGTGACCAAGTCCGGCGCGGTGGGCAGCGTGGACATCACCAGCGCGGCCACGCCCTCGGTCGGCACCACCGTCTACCGCCGCGGCTCCACCACCGGCATCCACAGCGGCCGGGTCACCGCGCTCAACGCGACGGTCAACTACGGCGGCGGCGACGTCGTCTCCGGGCTGATCCAGACCACGGTCTGCGCCGAGCCCGGCGACTCCGGCGGTCCGCTGTACTCCAACAGCGGTGTCGCCTACGGCCTGACCTCGGGCGGCAGCGGCGACTGCTCCTCCGGCGGCACGACCTTCTTCCAGCCGGTCACGGAGGCGCTGAGCGCCTACGGGGTCCACGTCTACTGACGCCCCCCGCTCCCGGGGCCGTGCGCACGGCCCCGGCCCGCGCCGTACCTGCGCCGGCGACAGGTGAAGCCCCCGTACGCGAACAGGCGTACGGGGGTTTCGCGTTGTGTGCGGGGCGCGGGGGCGGTGTGCGCGTTGCGAGGATGTGCCGTGCGCGGACCGAAGCCTTCTCGTGCGCGGAACGAAGGGAGGTTCCCGGAGGGGCGGTTTCCGGACAGGACTAGTCCTCACGGAGCGCCTATCGGTTACTCGCCCGTAGTGTTTGCGGTGCGAACGCGGACGGTGTGGCCTCGGGCGAGTCAAGGCCGAGGTTGCGTACGCAGGTTGATGTAGGCCCGTCCAGATCTCGACCTTGTGTGTTCGCTGTGGGCCTCGGAATAGTGGGCGCCGTTCCACCGCCTTCCGGCCCGTGAGGCCCCCACAACCTTCCGGGCCGATCCCCCCACAGAAGGACGACAGTTGAAGCACCGACGCATACCCGGACGCCGTACCGCCCTGGCCGGCGCGGGCATCGCCGCGCTGGTCGCCGCGGGAGTCACCTTCCAGAGTGCGAACGCCAGTGAGCCCACGCACACCCCCGAGGCCCGCGTGCTGTCCGCCCCGGCGGCCGGAAAGCTCGCCTCGAACCTGCTGAAGAACCTCGGCGCGGACACCGCGGGCGCCTACTACGACGCCGGGTCGCGCAACCTCGTGGTCAACGTGCTCGACCGCGCCGCCGCCGACCGGGTCGAGCGGGCGGGCGCGCGGGCCAGAATCGTCGAGCACACCCTCGCCGAACTGGACGGCGCGCGCTCGACGCTGGCCGAGCGGGCCACCATCCCCGGCACCTCGTGGGCCGTCGACCCGGTCGGCGGCAAGGTCGTCGTCACCGCCGACCGGACGGTCTCCCAGGCCGCGTGGGCCAAGCTCGCGAAGGTCGTCGAAGCGCTCGGCACGAAGGCCGAACTCCAGCGGTCCAAGGGACAGTTCAAACCCTTCGTGGCCGGCGGCGACGCCATCACCGGCGCGGGCGGCCGCTGCTCGCTCGGCTTCAACGTCGTCAAGGACGGCCAGCCGTACTTCCTGACCGCCGGGCACTGCACCGCCGCCATCTCCGCCTGGTCGGACTCCAGCGGGACGGCGATCGGCAGCAACGAGCGGTCCAGCTTCCCGGGTGACGACTTCGGGCTGGTCAAGTACACCGGGTCCGCCGACCACCCGAGCGCGGTCGACCTCTACGACGGCTCCACCCAGGCGATCACGCGGGCGGGCGAGGCGACGGTCGGCGAGCGGGTGACCCGCAGCGGCTCCACGACCCATGTGCACACCGGTACGGTCACCGGTCTGAACGCCACCGTGAACTACTCCGAGGGCACGGTGAGCGGCCTCATCCAGACCGACGTGTGCGCCGAGCCCGGCGACAGCGGCGGCTCGCTGTTCGACGGCGACACCGCGCTCGGGCTCACCTCCGGCGGCAGCGGCGACTGCACGTCCGGTGGCGAGACGTTCTTCCAGCCGGTCACCGAGGCGCTGTCGGCGACCGGCGCGCAGATCGGCTGACCGCCCGGCTGAGCCCCCCACGGGAACCGTGCGAGCCCCGCTCCCCCGCTCCGTCTCCAGCGGCGGCGGGAAGCGGGGCTCTCACGCGTCCGGGCCGGGCCGCGCGGCGGGAGCCTCCGGACCGGGGCCCGCCCCGGAGCCGGGATCGACGAAGGTGTCCCCCTCACCGGCCCCCGGCCAGGCCCGCGCCCGGCCGGCGCCCTGCGCGGGCTCGCCTCCGGGTGCCTCTTCGCCTGCGGCGGGCTGTACGACCTGGCTTCCGGAGGCGGCCGCTCCGCCTGCGGCGCCCTGCGCGGCCGCGCCCTCGCGGAGGGCTTCTCCGTCTGCGGCGGCTTGTGCGGCTTCGCCTTCCCCTGCGGCCTCTTCGCCCACGGCGGCGGGAGCAGCCTCGTCCGCCGCGGGCCGGGGCGCTGACGTCGGTGGGACGACGCCCCCGCCGGACCGGGTGGCGGCCGCCTGCGGGGTGCCGCTCGACTCCGACGGGAAGGCGGTGGCCTCGGGGACGGAGACCGTCGCGCCTGGAGGAGCACCGCTCGTCTCCGGCGGAGCCGCCGCGCTCGTGTCGGGCCGGCCGGCCGCCTCCGGGGTGGCGCTGCCCGTGCCGGACCGTGCCGCCCCCGGCGAGGCGTCGTCCGCGCCGGGCTGCGGGGTGGCCCCCTGCGGCGGGGCGCCGCTGTGCCCCGGTGGGACACCGCCCGCTTCCTCCGTCGCCTGCTGCGGAGTACTACTCGCCTCCGGCGGGACGGCCGGAGCGGCCGGCCGGGCGCCGGCACCGCTTCCGCCGGCTTCCACCCCGCTGGAACCACCGTCCGGACCCGCGCCGGAACCGCCCCGGTCCGGGGCCGCTCCCGCGGCCGCACCGCCTCCCTCCAGGGCCGCATCCCCGCCGGCACCGCCTCCCTCCGGGACCGGCCCCGCGTCGGAACCGCCCCTGCCCTTGGCCTGCCCTGCTTCGGCGCCGCCTCCCACCAAGCCCGTCCCCTGCCCGCCGTACCGATGCGCCCCCACGCCCGCGCCCTCCGGGCGTACCGCGTCCGAGGGCGCCTCCACGGCCGCCCCCGGCGGGCGTACCGCTCCCGCCGCCGCTGCCGCCCGTCCTCTTCGGAGTGCCGATGCCAGCAGGGTGATCGTCACCCCGGCGGCCGCCCAGGCCGCCAGTACCAGCAGGGCGTCCATGAGGGCGTTGCCGCGGAAGTACGCGATCGAGCGGGCCGCCCAGGTGCCCGCGCCCGGCGGCAGGGCGGGGCCGATCGCCTTCCAGAACGGCGGCAGCATCGGCAGCGGGAAGGCGCCGCCCGCGCTCGGGTTGCCCGCGATCACCACCAGCAGGATCGCCAGGCCGATGCCGACGACGCCGAGGACCCCCTGGAGGGCGAGCGTCGCGGCGCCCACCGCGAAGGTGACCAGCGCGCCGAGCCCCCACAACCGGAGGACCCCGCCCGGCAGGGCGTTCAGGGCGGGTCCCACGATCAGCGCGCCGCCCGCCCCGCCCGCGATCGCGACCAGCGCCATCGTGGCCAGCCGGATCGAGGCGCGCCGCGGGTCGGCCGGCCGCGCCCCGGTGCTGATGGCGAGGATCGAGGCGCACAGATAGCCGCCCACGCTCCAGCCCACGACCAGGTAGAACGACGACAGCCCGTCGAAGTCGCCGGCGGAGGCGGGGGCCAGGTCCACCGTCCGCACCGTGCGGCCCTCGGCCTTCTCCGTCGCCCCGACGATCCTCTCCAGGGTGGTGGCGAGGGCGCTGCCGCCGCCGGAGGCGACCAGGAGCGTGTCGGTGGTGCCGGCCGGGGCGACGACCAGCGCGCCGTCGAGGTCCCGGTGCAGGATCTGCCGGCGGGCCGCCGCCTCGTCGGCCACCGTGCGCGGGTCCAGGGGCGCGCCGGGCAGCCGCCGCAGCCGGTCCGCCGTCTGCCCGGCCACCGCCCGGGGCGCCGCGACGCCGAACGGCACGTCCGTGGGCGTCGGCTTGTGCAGCGCGCCCACGTAGGAGGTGACGAACAGCAGCTGGAGCGCGAGCACACCGAGGACGAGCAGCGAGGCCCGGGGGGTGATGGCGTCCCTCAGCTCCTGGCGGAAGGAGTGGTGGTGCCGGTGGGCGTGGGGGTGGCTCATGCCCTCACGCTGCGTGGCGACGGCCGTCCCCGCAGGTGGAGGACACCCGAACGGATGACCGTACGCGCGGGCGGAGCCGGGCCGCCCGGGGCCGCCCGAGCGCCCGGCCCGGGGTGCGAGTGCCCGGAGCGGGCCGGCGTTTGTGCAGGTCGGACACGTCCGCACGGATGTCGTACGCATGTTCGAGGATGGGGGTATGGTGGGTGGTGAGGTAGTTGGAACTGATGTTCGAGAGCCGCTGTCGGCTCACAGGTGCGGGAGGTGCGTGTGCCGGGTTTCACGCATCTGCACACCGTCTCCGGGTTCTCCCTGCGCTACGGCGCCTCGCACCCGGAGCGGCTGGCCGAGCGCGCCGTCGAGCGGGGCATGGACGCCCTGGCCCTCACCGACCGCGACACCCTCGCCGGCACGGTCCGCTTCGCCAAGGCCTGCGCGACGGCGGGCGTCCGCCCCCTGTTCGGCGTCGACCTGGCGGTCGCCGAGCCCCGCCCCGCCCCCTCCGCCCGACACGCCGCCGTACGCCCCGACGGCTCCGTGGCGCGCCGCACGGCGCCCGCGGGACGCGACGGCTCCGTGCGGCCCGAGCGGCGCCGTACTCCGGTGCGCGGCGGCGCCTTCGTCGACGAGTCGGCGCCCCGCGTCACCTTCCTCGCCCGGGACGGCGCCCGCGGCTGGGCCGACCTGTGCCGTCTGGTCACCGCCGCCCACGCCGCTCCGGCGGACACCCCGCTGCTCGCCTGGCCCGACAACCACGCCGACGGCCTCACCGTCCTGCTCGGCCCCGACTCCGACGTCGGCCGGGCGCTGGCCGCGGGCCGCCCCGACCGGGCCGCGCGGCTCCTCGTCCCCTGGCGCGAGGTCTACGGCGACGCCCTGCGCCTGGAGGCCGTCTGGCACGGCCGCAAGGGCACCGGCCCGGGCTCACTGCGGCTGGCCGCCCGCACCGTCGGCTTCGCCGCCGAGCAGCGGGTGCGCCCCGTCCTCAGCAACGCCGTCCGCTACGCCGACCCCGGCCAGGGACCGGTCGCCGACGTGCTGGACGCCGCCCGCCGCCTGGTCCCGATCGAGGCGGCCGGCGAACTGGACTCGGGGGAGGCCTGGCTGAAGGACCCGGGCGCCATGCTGCACGCGGCCGAGCGGATCGTCGAGGCCGCCGGCTTCCGCCGCGACACCGCCCACCGCCTGCTGGAGCAGACCCGGGCCACGGCCGCCGAGTGCCTGGTCGGCCCGGAGGACGACCTCGGCATGGGCGCCGTCCACTTCCCCGAGCCGCACCTGGTCGGCGCGGGCCGCCGCACCGCCCAGCGCACGCTGGCCTCCCGGGCCGCCGCGGGCATGGTGCTGCGCGGCTACGCAGGCCGGCGCGCCTACTGGGAGCGGATGCACGAGGAGCTGGACATCATCGCGTACCACGGCTTCGCCTCCTACTTCCTCACCGTCGCCCAAGTGGTCGACGACGTAAGGGAGATGGGTATCCGGGTCGCCGCGCGCGGCTCCGGGGCCGGCTCCCTCGTCAACCACCTCCTCGGCATCGCCCACGCCGACCCGGTCGAGCACGGGCTGCTGATGGAGCGCTTCCTGTCCAAGCGGCGGTTCGTGCTGCCCGACATCGACATCGACGTGGAGTCCGCGCGCCGCCTGGAGGTCTACCGGCGGATCATCGGCCGGTTCGGCGCCGAGCGGGTCGCGACGGTCGCCATGCCGGAGACGTACCGCGTCCGGCACGCCGTCCGCGACGTGGGCGCGGCCCTGTCCATGGACCCCGCCGAGATCGACCGGGTCGCCAAGTCCTTCCCGCACATCCGCGCCCGCGACGCCCGCGCCGCCCTGGAGGAACTGCCCGAACTGAAGGCGCTGGCCGGGCACAAGGAGCGCTACGGCAGGCTGTGGGAGCTGGTCGAGGCGCTGGACGCCCTGCCGCGCGGGATCGCCATGCACCCCTGCGGGGTGCTCCTGTCCGACGCCTCCCTGCTCGCCCGGACGCCGGTGGTGCCGACCAGCGGCGAGGGCCTGCCCATGTCCCAGTTCGACAAGGAGGACGTGGAGGACCTCGGGCTGCTCAAGCTGGACGTGCTCGGCGTGCGGATGCAGTCGGCGATGGCGCACGCGGTCGCGGAGGTGGAGCGGACCACGGGGGAGCGGATCGACCTGGACGCCGTGCCACCGGGCGACCCGGCGACGTACCGGCTGATCCGCTCCGCCGAGACGCTCGGCTGCTTCCAGATCGAGTCGCCGGGCCAGCGCGACCTGGTGGGGCGGCTCCAGCCGGCCGACTTCCACGACCTCGTGGTGGACATCTCCCTCTTCCGGCCCGGGCCGGTCGCCGCCGACATGGTGCGGCCGTTCATCGAGGCGCGGCACGGCCGGGCGCCGGTGCGCTATCCGCACCCGGACCTGCGGGAGCCGCTGGAGGAGACGTACGGCGTCGTCGTCTTCCACGAGCAGATCATCCACATCGTGCACCTGATGACCGGCTGCGGCCGGGACGAGGCGGACCGGGTGCGGCGCGGGCTGTCCGACCCGGAGTCGCAGGGGCGCATCAAGGTGTGGTTCGCCCAGCGGGCGGCGGAGCGGGGATACGGTGCAGAAACGATTCAGCGCACCTGGGAGATCGTCGAGGCGTTCGGGTCGTACGGCTTCTGCAAGGCGCACGCGGTGGCCTTCGCCGTGCCGACGTACCAGTCGGCGTGGCTGAAGGCCCATCACCCGGCCGCCTTCTACGCCGGACTGCTCACCCACGACCCCGGGATGTATCCCAAGCGGCTGCTGCTGGCGGACGCGCGGCGGCGCGGGGTGCCGATCCTGCCGCTGGACGTGAACCGCTCGGGAGTCGCCCACCGTATCGAACTGGTGTCTGAAAAGGGGGTGCCGGAAGGGGGCGGGGCGCCCGGAAGGGCCAAGGGGTCCGCGGCGGCCGGGCGGTGGGGGCTGCGGCTCGCCCTCTGCGATGTGCACGGCATCAGCGAGGCCGAGGCGGCGCGGATCGCGGCCGGCCAGCCCTACGCCTCCCTGCTCGACTTCTGGGAGCGGGCCCGGCCGAGCCGCCCGATCGCCGGCCGGCTCGCCCAGGTGGGCGCGCTGGACGCGTTCGGCGCCAACCGCCGTGACCTGCAACTGCACCTGACCGAACTGCACCGCGGCGCCCGGGGTGCGGGCGGCGGCCAACTCCCGCTGGCCGGCGGGAAGAAGACGGCCGCCGCCGGGCTGCCCGACCTGTCCGACGCGGAGAAGCTCAGCGCCGAACTCGGGGTGCTGTCCATGGACGCCTCACGCAACCTGATGGACGACCACCGGGCGTTCCTCGACGAGCTGGGCGTGGTCTCCGCGCGCCGCCTGCGCGAGGCGCGGCACGGCGAGACGGTGCTGGTCGCCGGCGCCAAGGCGGCCACCCAGACCCCGCCGATCCGGTCCGGCAAACGGGTCATCTTCTCCACCCTGGACGACGGCACCGGCCTGGTCGACCTGGCCTTCTTCGACGACTCCCACGACGCCTGCGCGCACACCGTCTTCCACTCCTGGCTGCTGCTGGTGCGCGGAGTGGTGCAGCGGCGCGGCCCGCGCAGCCTCAGCGTGGTGGGCGCCGCGGCCTGGAACCTCGCCGAACTGGCCGAACTGCGCGCCGAGGGCGGCCTGGAGGAGGTGGCGGCCCGGCTGGCCCGCCCCGGCGGACCACCGGGGGACGCCCCGGCCGACGGCGAGGGCGGCGACGGCGACGGCTCGCGCCGGGCCCGGCTCGCCGGATCGGACGGACGCCCCGCGCCCGCCGGTTCCGCCGCGCCCGACCCGATGGACACCGCCCGCGGACGACGCATCCGCATGTCCACCGGCTACGAGATGCATCCGTGGGCGGACCTGCGGCCGGCGGGGGAAGGGCCCGCCAGTGGAAGGAAGTTGTGGCATCAGAGTCCAGGGAGTGCGGGATGACTGTTCTCTGCGTACGTTTCCAGCTGCCCCCGGTGTACGAGGCGGCCCTGCCGGGGCTGCTCGGACTGCTGGAGGAGTTCACCCCGGTCGTGGAGGCGCTGCCGCCGGACGGCGCGCTGGCCGATCTGCGCGGCGCCGAACGGTACTTCGGCCGCGGCGCGGTCGAACTGGCCTCCGTGATCCGGGTCCGTTCGCTCGCCCGCTACGGCGTGGACTGCCTGATCGGCGCCGGGCCGGGCCCGATGCTGGCCCGGATGGCCCTGCGCGACGCCCGGTTCGGCCGCACCCGCGCGGTGCCCGGCGACCCGGCCGCCGTCGCGGAGTTCCTCGCCGAGCGGCCCGTCGTCGCGCTGCCCGGCGTCGGCACGGCGACCGCCCGCACCCTGGCCGAGTACGGCCTCGACACCCTGGGCCGGGTCGCCGCGGCGCCCCTGTCCACGCTCCAGCGTCTGGTCGGCGCGAAGACGGGCCGCGAACTGCACGAGAAGGCCAACGGCGTCGACCGCGGCCGGGTCGTCCCCAACGCCGTCTCCCGGTCGCTCGCCACCGAACGCCCCTTCGACCGTGACGAGCTGGACCCCGACCGGCACCGCAGGGCGCTGCTGTCGGCCGCCGGGGAACTCGGCGCCCGGCTGCGCGCCGTCGGCACGGTCTGCCGCACCCTGACCCTCACCGTGCGCTACGCCGACCGCTCGGCCACGGTCCGCAGCCGCACCCTGGCCGAACCCACCGCCCACTCGGCGGCGCTGACCGGGGCCGCCTACGGCATGTACGAGGCGCTGGGCCTCCAGCGCGCCCGGGTCCGCGCGCTGGTCCTGCGCGCCGAGGGCCTGACCTCCGCCGAACAGGCGTCCCACCAGCTCACCTTCGACCCCGTCGACGAGAAGGTGCGCCGGATCGAGGAGGTCGCGGACCGCGCGCGGGCCAAGTTCGGCCCGCGCGCGGTGATGCCGGGCACGCTGGCCGCGTGACCGCCGCCCGTAGACGGTCAGCCGGTCCACGGCGGGGTGAGCACGGTGCCGTCCGCCAGGTGGGCGCGCAGGCCCACGGAGGTGGTGACCCAGGAGACGGCGGAGCGGTCCGTGGGGTTCTCCACGGTGAGCGTAGCACCGGCGTTGACGATCACGGTGTCGCCCGCGGTGACGCGCTCGGTGCGGTCGTCCAGGGTGATCAGGAGTTCGCCGTCGAGCAGATGGAAGATCTCCTCGTGGGTGACGGTGTGCGCGGGCGCCCTGGTGCCCGCGGGGATCTCGCCGCGCCAGGCGCACAGTTCCCGGGCGCCGGTGCGCGGGGCGGCGTACGAGACGAAGCGGGCGCCGTGGATCTCGTGGGTGACGGCGTCGGACGCGCGGACGACGGGCATGGGGGGCTCCTCAGGGTGGGCGGTGGCCGGGAAAGGGTGAACGGCGCCAAATGAATGGTCAAGTTACTTGACCAAATGGCTCGCCATTATGGTCAACCTGCTTAACCGTTTCGTCAAGGGTGTTTCAATGCCTCCGTGCAGAACTCCGAGGCCATGGGCCTGTCCGCCGCCCTGCTCGCCGTCGCCGGCGAGCTGACCCAGCGCATCCACGAGGGCGTCGTCGCCCGCGGCTTCGAGGGGCTCCGGCCCGCGCACGGCTTCGCGTTCGCGCGGCTGTCCCCGGCCGGGGCGACCGTCACCGAGCTGGCCTCCCACCTCGGCGTCACCAAGCAGGCCGCCAGCCAGCTCGTGGACGAGATCGTGCGCAAGGGGTACGCGGAGCGCCGCCCCCATCCCGAGGACGCGCGCGCCCGGCTGATCGTGCTGACCGAGCGCGGCCGGGCGTGCACCCGCGCCGCCGAGGAGTCGGCCGCCGACGCCGTACGGGCCTGGGGCGAGGTCATCGGTGATGAGCAAGTGTGTTGGCTTGGCCGGCAGTTGACGCACCTCGCGCCGTACGGTCCGATCCGGCCGGCTTGGTGACGGTTCGTCAGAGGCGATACCTCACGTCACCCACCCGTCGCCGATCGTCCCCCGGATTTTTTACCGACGCGTAACTTCACAGTTGCACTACTCGTCCGTAACTTGACGGGTGAACAGCATCCTCGTGATCCGGATCACAGGGCTCAGTGCCGTCGCCATGCCGTCGCACCTCCCCTCGAGCCGCAAGGAGATCACCCGATGCTGCCCGTCAAGCGCGCCCTGAGACACCTGGCCGCCCTGGCCCTGGCCGCCGCCGTCGCCACGGTTCCCGCCACCGCCGCCCACGCCTCCACCGCCTCCGCCCCGTCCCACGGCTGGAACGACTACAGCTGCAAGCCGTCCGCCGCCCACCCCCGCCCGGTCGTCCTCGTCCACGGCACCCTCGGCAACTCCGTCGACAACTGGCTCGGCCTCGCCCCGTACCTGGAGGCCCGCGGTTACTGCGTCTACTCCCTCGACTACGGCCAGTTGGACGGGGTCCCGCTCTTCCACGGCCTCGGCCCCATCGACCAGTCGGCCGCACAGCTGTCCGCCTTCGTCGACAAGGTGCTCGCCGCCACCGGAGCCGCCAAGGCGGATCTCGTCGGCCACTCGCAGGGCGGCATGATGCCCCGCTACTACCTGAAGTTCCTAGGCGGCGCCGCCAAGGTGAACGCCCTGGTCGGCGTCGCGCCCGACAACCACGGCGCCACCATCAGCGGCCTGACCAACCTGCTGCCGTACTTCCCGGGCGCGGAAGGCCTGATCTCCGCCGCCACCCCGGGCCTGGCCGACCAGATACCCGGCTCCGCCTTCCTCACCAAGCTCAACGCCGGCGGCGACACTGTGCCCGGCGTGCACTACACGGTCATCGCCACCAAGTACGACGAGGTGGCCACGCCCTGGCGCAGCCAGTACCTGACCGGGTCCGACGTGCGCAACGTCCTGCTCCAGGACCTGTGCGCGGTGGACCTGTCCGAGCACCTGGCGATCGCCCTGACCGACCGCATCGCCTTCCACGAGGTGGCCAACGCCCTCGACCCGGCGCACGCCACCACGACCAACTGCGCGTCCGTCTTCAGCTGACGCCGGCACACCCATCGCACACATGACCGGGGCCTGTCCGGCCTGAGCCGCCGGACAGGCCCCGCGTCCGTGCGGCCGCTCAGCGGCCGTGCCGGCCTCCGGTCGCGGCACGCCGCCGGACCGAGAGGAACAGGACCGCCGAGCCGGCCGCCAGGACCGCGGCGCCACCGACCGCCAGATACGGGGTGCCGCCGTCACCGCCGGTCTCGGCCAGGCTCGTGTCACGCGCCGGGGCGGCCGCCCCGGCGCGGCCGGAGCCGGCCGTGGCGGTCGCGGCGGCCGCCCCAGCGGTGGCCGCGGCGATCGGTAGAGCGTCGGGGGGGGGAAGTGTGTT